>JAAUOI010000005.1 GCA_012036375.1 Allobrachymonas sp.
TTCGCCGTAATCGACGAAGCAAGCTTCGAGCGAAGGCTCAACGCGGGTGACCACCGCTTTATAAATATTGCCTTTGCGCTGCTCGCGCCCTTCAATCTCAATCTCGTAATCGAGCAGTTTTTGGCCATCCACAATGGCCAAGCGTTTTCTTCCACTTGCGTGGCATTGATCAGCATGCGTTTCATGCGTTACTCCTTCGCTGCTTTTGTCTGAAAGCAGCACAACATCAACAGGCTCTCAAAGAGCCAAACGATGCCTTGAGCGGAGCTTTGCTGAACGAGAAGGAATTGCCCTGGAGGCAGACAAGTGCGCGAGCAGATTAGCTCGGGCGACTTGTGTGCGCAGGCGCAGGGAAGGTGGTTTTGCGATGAAGTGGGATACGCTCTAGGCTCACCGTGGGTGAGTTAAATGCTATCAAATCAATAGCACTCCGCGCAGATTCTATGCCGGCGAATGCATGAAAAGGCTTCAAAAACGGCATCAAAAACCGCTCCAGCCTCGTCCAAATGCTAACCAACAAGAACATCATCAAACCGTGTTTCCTAAAAGCCGCCAGTTACTTATGCTCATCCTATGAGCGAGGCGCAACTGACCGCCAAGATTCCAAATGGGTATTCAACAAAAAATTTCCGCTCGCCCAAGATGCTGATTGCGCCGCCGCAGGCTCTGGCCTGCCAACTTGCGCCCCGAAACATCCCGGTGGCATCAACCGCCAATCGCCACTTCTTTTTGCCCTCAAGTCCCTTATCAATCAAAGACTTAAGAACGCTTTGTTCGCGTCAATTGGTATGAAACATTATAGGTGGGAATTGGGGCTGGCGAGGCCCTGCATTGATCAAATTTCTGTACAATGATGAATCCAAGGAGCGCCATCATGGAAGCCATCACCTATTCCGAAGCCCGCAACAATTTGGCCAAGCATATTGATCGCGTGATCAACGATTGCGATTTCACGGTGATCACGCGCCAAAAAGGCGAGGCCACGGTGCTCATGAGTCTGCGCGAGTTTGAATCTTGGAAGGAAACGCTGTTTTTGCTCAGCGGCAAAAATGGGCCGCGTTTGCTCAAAGCCGTTGACGACATCAAAAATCGCCGCAATTTACAAAAGCGTGAGTTGATCGACGAATGAACCTTGTCTTTCACCCGCAAGCTTGGGATGATTATGTGGGCTGGCAGCAGGGCGACAAAATGGTGCTGCGCAAGCTCAACCAACTCATCCGCGACATTCAGCGCGATCCGTTCGACGGCATCGGCAAACCCGAAGCGCTGAAAAATGACCTCTCAAGCTTTTGGTCACGCCGTATCACCGACGAACACCGCATCGTCTACCGCATCGAGGAAGATGAACTCATCATCGCGCAATGTCGTGGCCACTACTGAAGCCAAGCCACCATCGGCTCTACAGGCCAACCTGCTCAATATCGACGTAGCCAGCGAAGGCCAGCGCTTGGATAACTTTTTGCTGCGCGTCTGCAAAGGCGTGCCCAAGGCGCATGTGTATCGCATCATCCGCTCGGGCGAAGTGCGCATCAACAAAGGGCGGGCGCATGTGGATACGCGGCTTGCGCTAGGCGATGTGGTGCGCGTGCCTCCGATTCGGTTGACCGATCAAGCCGCGCCAGAAGTTGCGCAACAAAGCGGTCCAGCGCATACGCCGCCGCGTGAGTTTCCAGTGCTCTTTGAAGATGATCATCTGCTCGCGATTGATAAGCCCGCAGGCGTGGCCGTGCGATGGTGGCTCAGGCGTGAGCTTCGGCGTGATCGAGCAATTGCGTCGCGCGAGGCCGCAAGCAAAAATTTTTGGAGCTGGTACATCGCCTTGATCGAGACACCAGCGGCATCTTGCTGATTGCCAAACGCCGCAGCGCCCTCACAAATCTGCAAGCCCAGTTCAAAGCGCGTGAGACGGGTAAAACTTATCTCGCCCTCGTCAAAGGCACATGGCCTGCCAAGCTCAAAGTGATTGATCTGCCGCTGCATAAATACCTCGTCAACGGCGGCGAGGATGATGGCGAGCGGCGCGTGAAAGTCGTGGACAAAGACGATCCCGATGGGATGCGCTCCATCACGCTTGTCAAAATCGCGAAACACTTCATACTCCCTCTCCCCCCGGGAGAGGGCAAAGGTGAGGGTGTGCAAGCGCAAGCCAATGCCAGCCTCCTAGAAGTCACCATCAAAACCGGCCGAACCCACCAAATCCGCGTGCATCTCGCACACCACGGCCATCCGATCATTGGCGACGACAAGTATGGCGATTTCGAGTTGAACAAGACGCTGGTCAAAGCGGGCATGAAGCGAATGTATTTGCATGCGTGGAAATTGACTTTCACGCATCCGAATACACAGCAGTTAGTCAATTTACTCAGCGCCTCGCCTTTTGAAAAGCAATAAACCATGCGCCTGTTGTATCTCCACGGTTTTCGCTCATCGCCGCAATCAGCCAAGGCGCAGATCATGGCTGCGAGGGTAGCGAAGGCGCAGGCCAATGGTGTGGAGATCGAATGGCATTGCCCGCAATTGCCTCCTTCGCCGTCGGAAGCCTTTGAAATGATTTGGCAATGGGCAAGTTTGCCGCTGCTGGGCAACCCGAAGGCGGTGCAGCCGCCTTTGGCCATCATGGGCTCTTCTCTGGGCGGCTTTTATGCGGCAGCACTCACGGAGCGGCTGCTGCGCGTGGGTGTGTATGCGCGATGCGTGCTGCTCAATCCTGCTGTGCACCCCGCTCGCGATTTGGCTGCATTCATTGGGCGCGTGAAAAACTGGCACGCTTCAGACGATAAGTGGGGTGGCTTTGAATTCACACAACAGCATGTGCAAGAGCTTCGCGCAATAGAGACGGAAGATTTTTCTCGCCCCGAGCGCTACATGGCGGTCATTGCAAAAGGCGATGAGCTGCTCGATTGGCGTGAGATGGTCTCTCGCTATCCTGCGAAAAGCATGCTGCTGCTCGCTCGTGGCGATCATGCATTAACTGGCTTTGAAAAATTCGCCGATCGTGCACTCAAGTTTTGCCGCGACAAATAGCGAAAACAATTCCTCAGAACATGACCAACCACATTCTCCAAGCCGATGGCCACCTGCCGCGCCACGATGCAGCATCACCTCAAGACCCGCGCAAGATCGTGGATGTGGCAGTTGGAATTTTGTTGCAAACAGATGGCCGCTTCCTGATGACCACTCGCCCCGAAGGAAAAGTCTACGCAGGCTATTGGGAATTCCCGGGCGGAAAGATTGAACGCGGCGAGACGCTCGAAGCAGCGCTGCGCCGTGAATTGCAAGAGGAAATCGGCATCACGATTGGCGCAGCGCATCCATGGAAAGAGCAAATCGTGGACTATCCGCACGCCCTCGTGCGTTTGCATTTTTGCAAAGTGCAGGTGTGGCAAGGTGAGTTTGAGATGCGTGAAGGCCAGCACATGCAATGGCAGCAATTGCCACCCAGCGTGAGCCCTATCTTGCCGGGAGCGATCCCTGTGTTGGAATGGCTTGCAGAAGAACAGCGGTGAGCCAATGAGTGACGAAACGTCTTTTTGCGCCGCATTCTCACAACTTGCCGCACGATTGCCGTCGTGGGTCTGTCTGCGCAACCGAATCGTCCCAGTTATGGCGTGGCGCTCTACATGCAGGCGCAGGGCTATCGTATCGTGCCCGTGCATCCGCTGTACACCGAAGTTCTTGGCGAAAATGCTATGCCCGCTTGAGCGATATTCCATTTGTAGTGGACATGGTCAATGTATTTCGCAAATCAGAAGACGTGTTGCCCGTGGCGCATGAAGCTGTGAAGATCGGCGCGAAATGCGTGTGGCAGCAGTTGGGCATTGAAAACCAAGAGGCGCATACTTTCATCCAACAAGCTGGTATGGACAGCGTGATGAATCGTTGCCTCAAAATTGATCACGCTATGCTGCTAGGAGTCCGGGCCGAAGTCTTCTGCGGCCCGGACTCCTAGGCAACGACCGCCATTAGACGCAACGAGGCCAGCGCCATGATCTGCGCTGACTGCACCAGCTCATCAATGCCCACATATTCATCGGGCTGATGCGCCAAATCCAAAATGCCCGGACCATAGGCGATCACGTCTTGCAGCTTGCCGGTACGCACAATATGCTATTGGTCATACGTGCCGGGGCTGGAAATGTAGCTGGGTTCGCGGCCTAAGACGCGAGCAATTGCGCGAGCTGTGGCATCCACCACCGGCGCGTCTTTCGGCGTGGCGGTAGGCACGAAGCTCATGATTTCTTTGACGTTGAAATCAAAGCCCGGGCGCGTGCGCTGTAGCTCTTGCAGCATTTCCAAAATCTCGCGCTTCACGTCTTCAAGTTTCTCCTCCGCAATAAAGCGCCTATCGAGCACCGCGCGGCAGGAATGCGCCACCACGGGCGCAGGTGTATCGGCAATCGGCCAGCCGCGCGAATCATTCGCATAGCGCTGCTCCACTTGCCCACCATGAATACTGTTAATGTTCAGCGTGGATAGGCGCGCACCCGGCGGCTCCACAGGCTCTGCCGTGCGCCGCGCAGCCAGCGCAGGCTGCAAGCGCGTCTCCAGCAAAGAATAAACGCGCTCATATGATTGATCGCGCTGTCGCCCAAAACGGCATCGAGCCATGCGCGATTCGCCCCTTGGTCTCCACTTCTGCCCAATACACACCGCGATGCCCGAGGCAAATCCGATCCACACCCAGCGGCTCAGGAATGATCACATGATGCACACGCGGCTTAGAAAAGTATCCCTTTTCCGCCAGATAGCCGACGCCCGCAAACCCACCCGATTCTTCATCCACCGTGCCGCTGATTTCTAACGTGCCGTTAAACGGAATGCCACTGTCAATCAAAGCCTCGCAAGCAATCACGCTAGAGGCCAGCCCACCCTTCATATCGCAAGCCCCACGCCCATACACCTTGCCGTCTTTCACCTCGCCGCCAAAGGGCTCAAATGTCCAACCACTCCCCGCTTCCACCACATCAATATGGCTGTTGAAATGCACGCATTCCCCATTACCTTGGCCGCCCTTGCCCACATACCGCGCCACCACATTCGTGCGTGGATATGAGTCGCTATCCCCCGGCGCACCCTCCGCGCGGATGTATTCAACGCTGAAACCTTTTTTCTTCAATCGCTCACCCAAAAACCGCGCACAAGCTTCATAAGCATCGCCCGGCGGATTAATCGTCGGTATACGAATCAGCTCCCGCGTCAGCGCAGCGACTTCTTCGCGCCGCGATTCAATCGCTTGGAGCAGTTGATCGGCGTGGCTCGCAATCTTCATGCCTGCAAGCATACAACCAAGCGCCGCTTACAACACTTCACTCGCAAAATCCGCCAGCCGCGAGCGCTCACCGCGCGCCAAAGTGATATGCCCGCCATGCGGCCAACCTTTGAATTTATCGACAGCAAAGGTCATGCCGCTGGAGCCTTCGGTGAGGTAGGGTGTGTCGATTTGGGCGAGGTTGCCCATACAGACTATTTTGGTACCCGGGCCGGCGCGGGTGATGAGGGTTTTCATTTGCTTAGGCGTTAAGTTTTGCGCCTCGTCGATGATCACGTACTTGTTCATGAAGGTGCGGCCGCGCATGAAGTTCATGCTTTTGATTTTGATTTTGGAGCGGATGAGTTCATTGGTGGCGGCGCGGCCCCATTCGCCGGCGTTGCTGGAATCGTTTTTGGTAAGGAATTCCAAGTTGTCGTCGAGTGCGCCCATCCACGGGCCCATTTTCTCTTCTTCGGTGCCGGGGAGGAAACCGATGTCTTCGCCGACGCTCACGGTGGCGCGGGTCATGATGATTTCGGTGTAGCGGCGCTCATCGAGCACTTGGGTGAGGCCAGCGGCCAAGGCCATCAGCGTTTTGCCAGTGCCAGCCGTGCCGGCGAGCGTGACCAAATCCACATCGGGATCCATCAGCAGATTCATCGCATAGCTTTGCTCGCGGTTGCGCGTGGTGACGCCCCCAGACAGCATTTTTGCCATGGCCATAGTCTTTGAGGGTTTTGAGCACGGCTGTTTTGCCGCGCAGCTCAGTGACGCGGGCATAGAGCGAAGGCTCGCCGGGCGACTCGAAATAGACGAATTGATTGATCAGCAGCGCGGGAACGATGGGGCCTTGGATGCGATAAAAGGTGTGGCCGCCGCTTTGCCAGCTTTCCACCGTTTTGCCATGCTTGTCCCAGAAATCATGCGGCAAGGCGAGCGAGCCGGAATAGAGCAAATCGCCATCTTCCAGCGTTTTGTCGTTTTGATAATCGTCGGTGGGCAAACCGAGGGCGCGGGCTTTGACGCGCATGTTGATGTCTTTGGAGACGAGCACCACTTCGCGTGGCTTGTGCAGCTCGCCAAGACCAGCGACCACACCTAGAATTTGATTGTCGGCCTTGCCTTGGGGCAGCGCGGCGGGCAGATTGGATGAGATGGTTTGCGTTTGGAAAAACAATTTGCCTAAGGCTTCGCGATGGCCTGTGCCATCGAGCTTGAGGCCGTCTTTCATATCAGCGCCTTGCACGGCGGCGAGCTGATCGAGGGCGCGTGAGATTTGCCGCGCATTACGGGCGACTTCGGTCATGCCTTTTTTATGGCCGTCCAGCTCTTCCAGCACGATCATCGGCAAATAAATATCGTGCTCTTCAAAGCGGAACAGGCTCATGGGATCATGCAGCAACACATTGGTATCAAGCACGAAGAGCTTGGCGGGCCCGGTTGATTTTTTGCGGGCTGGCTCGGCAGAAACTTGTTCGCTCTTATTTTGATAGCGTTCTGCGCTGATTTCTTGCCGGCTAGGCATCGATTTGGCTTTAGATTTACCGGATACCTCAGAGAGCAAGGCTTGCGTCTCTTCAAGTGCGGCGCTTGCACCTGATGCCTGAGGCAAGGGCTCTTCAAAATCTAAGCTGGTGCTGTTGGCCAGCGATGTTTCATCAAAGGATGCAGCTTGGGCTTTGTTGCCGCTGCGCTTGCTCCGAGCGGGCGCATCGTAGGCTGCGGGCGAGAGTTGGGCGGCGCGTTGGGTGGGGGCGGGAGGCAGAGGCATGGTGCAGTGGTCTCTTGGGTGGGGTTGAAAGTAAATATGAATCGGCAGCACAGCGCTCAACCCGGCGCTGCCGCATGCAAGCCACAGTTTGCCAACAAAAAAGCCACCCAGAGACCTGAGTGGCTGATGCATCGTAAGCTGCGGAGAACAGGGAAACATCCCCTGTTAGTATCAAATTCATAGCACCACTGTACACAGCGAAATGCGGCCGCGCAAGTGAAATATTTGTGAATTTTTTGGGAATTGTTGCAGCGCTATAAAAAAATGAGCGCTGACAAGGAGTTAGCGCTCATTTGAGAAAAATACTGGCGAATTGATTCGCCAAAAAATGACGATCAAGCCGCTTTTTTAAGCGCCTTCACTGCTTTCAAGACCTCTTCCACATGGCCGGGCACTTTGAGGCCGCGCCATTCTTGCTTCAGCACGCCGTCTGCGCCGACCAAAAAGGTGCTGCGCTCGATGCCTTTGACTTTTTTGCCATACATGATTTTGTTTTTCACTACGCCGAAGCCGTGGCAGAGCTTTTCTTCCGTGTCGGCGATCAGCTCGAAAGGTAATTCCAGCTTGGTTTTGAATTCGTCGTGCGACTTCATGTTGTCCCGGCTCACGCCAAACACAATCGCGCCAGCTTTGACGAAATCTTTGTATTTATCGCGGAACTGCATCGCCTCGGTGGTGCAGCCAGGGGTGTTGTCTTTGGGGTAGAAGTACAGCACCATCATTTGACCCATATGGCTTTGGTTCGTCACCTTGACGCCCCCTGTAGCGTTTGCTTCAAATTCTGGGAGGAGTTTATTTACGACGACTGCCATGGGTGTTCCAGTATCTGGGCTGCCTCGGAGGCCGAGTTGCCCTGTTGCGTGACTAACCCAGTATTTTAACCGTTTCTGCCTCTCTAGGCCACTGACTCAAGCTACCGCGCCAAGATGCTGCGCAAAGAAAGTAAGCGTGCGCTCTCGGGCTAAATCAGCACTAGACTGGTCGTAAGAAGCACGCTCATCGCAATTAAAACCATGCTTGGCTGCATATACATGCGCCTGCGCCGCTGGATAAGAAGCCCGCAAAGCCGTCACGCCATCCATCGGCACGTAATCATCGCAGTCCGACAGATGCGCCATCACGGGGCAATTGAGCGGCGCAGACAATTCATTGTGCATACCGCCACCGTAATACGGTGCGCTGGCTGACACGCCTTGCAGCTTTTGCGCAGCCCGCCAGCTCATCAGGCCACCCCAGCAGTAGCCCACCACGCCCACCTTCAAGCTTTTCGGTGCGCCAGCCGCCTTGCCCGCGCGCGCGGCATGGTCGATGGCAGCCTGCACATCGCCCAGCAATTGGGGCAACAGCGCCTCAGCCGCCGCTTTGAGCGCAACACCTTTTGCATGTCATCAGATGTGTAGCCCAACTCCGTGCCGGCTGCGACGCGATGAAACATGGCGGGCGCAACGACGAAATAGCCCGCCTTGGCATAGCCATCTGCCACATTGCGAATATGGCGATTGAGGCCAAAGATTTCTTGCAATACCACAACCGCGCCTTTGGGTGAACTTGTCGGCATCACTTCATAAGCCGCTATCTGTGCACCGTCTGTGCTGGTCAAGTGAACCATCTGTCCCATAGCGCTATCCTTTCAACTTTCGTTCAACAAAATCCAAACGATCCTGCCCCCAAAACATTTCGCCCTCAATCACGAAGCTGGGTGCACCAAAAATACCCACCTCGATAGCCCGCTGGGTATCTGCATCGTAGCGCTGCTGCGCAGCTTGTGAATGCGCTTGCTCGATGCGCTCGGCTTGCAGACCTTGCTCAGATAACAATTCAATCAACGTGGCTTCAGAAGCGATATTGCGATCTTGTGCCCAACAGGCCGTCAAAATCGCGCCTGCGATGCGCAGCGCCGCCTCCCAGCCATCATGCAAATCCACCGCAATGATGAGCTTGGCCGCATCATCGCCGCTCACTGGGAAATATTTGGGCTGCAAATTCAACGGCATTTGCAAGTGCTCTGAAAAACGCTTGAGTTCCACCAAGCGATAGCTCTGTCGCTGAGGCGCACGCTTAGGGAGTGGCAAACCACCAGAGACGGGGAACACGCGGCCGAGATCGACGGGCAGGACGTTGACTTTTGAGCCGGTCTCATTGGCGATTTTCGCCAGACGGGCGTGACCCAGATAAGTCCAAGGTGACTGCGGTGCAAAATAGTAATCAATGGTCTGGCTCACAGAGGCTCCTCGTTGTTTGTTAGAGTGAAGACTGTAGCGAGAAAAGCAAAAGCTTGCTCACGGCGTCTTATAAGATGCACATCATGCCCAAAACTCTTCTCATCACGGGTGCTTCGCGCGGTATTGGCGCAGCGACCGCTTTGTTAGCAGCGAGCCAAGGCTGGCAAGTGGCCGTCAATTATTTGGGCAACTCACTCGCCGCTGATGGCGTGGTGCGGCAGATTCGCGCTGCGGGCGGCGTGGCCATTGCGGTGCAAGGCGATATGGGCATTGAGGCCGATGTGCTACGGGTGTTTGAAACGGTAGATGCCAAGCTCGGGCGTGTGAGCGGTTTGGTGAACAACGCGGGCGTGGTGGATCTGGCGCAGCGCGTGGATGAGATGAGCTTGGCGCGGCTGGAGCGCATGTGGCGCACAAACATCACCAGCAGTTTCTTGTGTGCTCGCGAGGCCGTGCGGCGCATGAGTACGCGCTATCAGAGTGAAGGGGGCGGCGAAGGGGGCGCGATCGTGAATGTCTCGAGTGTGGCGGCGCGTTTGGGCTCGCCGGCTCAGTATGTCGATTACGCGGCCAGCAAAGCGGCCATTGATACGTTCACAGTTGGATTGGCCAAAGAAGTGGCGGCTGAAGGCATTCGCGTGAACGCGGTGCGCCCCGGCATTATTGACACGGAGATTCATGCCAGCGGTGGTGATCCGGATCGCGCCTCACGCATGGCCTCTCAGCTCCCAATGAATCGCGCGGGCTCGGCTAATGAAGTGGCGCAGTCCATTGTATGGTTGCTCTCAAGCCAAGCCAGCTACGTCACCGGCTCGGTGCTGGATGTGGCTGGGGGGCGATGATGCACAGCATCTTGCTCCTCGAAGACGATGCGGCGATTGCCAGCACCGTGGTCTATGCGCTGGAGCGCGAGGGCTGGCAGGTGACGCACGCGCATCTGTTGCGAGAGGCTCGGGGCTTGATGGCGTTGCAAACCTTTGATGTGTATTTACTCGACGTGGGGCTGCCCGATGGCAATGGCTTGGATCTATGCCGGGAGCTACGTCAGGCAGGTGATGCAAGGGTGTTGATGCTGAGCGCTCGCGGCGAAGAGATGGATCGGGTGCTTGGGCTTGAGCTGGGCGCGGATGATTACATGGCCAAGCCGTTCAGCCCGCGCGAGTTGGTGGCCAGGGTGCGGGCTTTGCTGCGCCGTGCGATGCAAACTGCTGCTCTGCCAGCAGCCAGCCCCTTCACGCATGACGAAGCCGGGCAGCGTATCAGCCTACAAGGCCAGTGGCTCGATCTCACGCGGCGCGAGTATGGCGTGCTCGCGCTGCTGCTGGCTGCCAAGGGACGAATACTGTCTCGCGAACATTTGTTTGAGCGCATTTGGGGGCTGGAGACCGACAGCATGGAGCGCACGGTGGATACGCACATTAAAACGCTTCGCGCCAAGCTCAAAGCTGTGGATGCACGAGAGTTCATCACCACGCATCGCGGCATGGGTTATTCGCTGGACACTTGATATGCGCTTAGGTATTCGCCTGCTCTTTGCCTTCTTCGTGCTCAACGGCATCTTGGCATTTTTTGTGCTGCGCGTGTTCAGCGCGGAGATCAAGCCGAGCGTGCGCGAGGTGATGGAAGACATGATGGTGGATACAGCCAACATCCTCGCGGAGTTGGCTTCTGAAGACTTAGCAGCTGGCAAGATTAGCGACGGCAATTTCGCCGCCCAAGTGCGCCGCTATGGCGGCCGCTCGATTGATGCCCAGATTTGGGGACTCTCCAAACAATCACTGGACTTTCGCATTTACGTCACTGATGCCCAAGGCGTGGTGATGTTTGACTCAGACAATGTGGCGCAAGGCCAGGATTACTCGCGCTGGCGTGATGTGGCGCGCACGCTGCGCGGCGAGTATGGCGCACGCGCCACGCGCGAGGTCTATACCGACGACAAAACCTCGGTGCTGTATGTGGCTGCGCCAGTTTTGCAGGGCGACAACATCATTGGTGTGCTCACTGTGGCCAAGCCGATCAGCACGGTGCAAGTCTTTATTGACCGCGCTGAACGCAAGGTGCTGCAAAGCGGCTTGCTGCTGCTGGCGCTCTCTGCGGCGGTAGGTGTGATCGTGACGCTGTGGACGGTATGGAATATTCGCAGGCTGCGCCGCTATGCGCAGCAGGTGGGTGAATCCGCGCCACAAACTGGCATCGCACACATGCCCCAAGTCCCTGGCGAACTCGGTGATTTGGCGCGCGCCATGCAGGCCATGCGCGAACGTTTGGAAGGACGCGACTATTTGGAAAACCATGTGCGTGCGCTCACGCATGAGCTGAAAAGCCCGGTGGCGGCGATTCGCGCTTCAGGTGAGCTGCTGGAATCTGATTTACCCTATACCGACCAACAACGCTTTGCAGGCCAAGTGGTGGCGCAAAGCGAGCGCTTGCAGCGGCTGGTGGAGCAAATGCTGGAGCTGTCTAAGCTAGAGCAACGCGCCCTCTCAGGCAAGCTCGCGGGCGGGCGCTTGCAGCAGTTAGCGGTCTGCTCACTCAAAGACACGGTAAGCCAAGTGATTGCGCAACATCGCCCCCAAGCTACTATTAAGAACATAGCACTCGGCGCACATTTTATGCCGGCTAGTGGCCAATTTGGCTTAAAATAGAGCCTGAACTGATGGCCTTGGCATTGTCCAATCTGCTAGAAAACGCACTGGATTTTTCACCCGACCTTAGCGAAATTCGCATCGAATTACAGGAAGAGGCGCAGCAGATTCACCTGAGCGTTCAAGACGCTGGCCTAGGCGTTCCTGATTTCGCGGTGCCCCGCTTGGGTGAGCGTTTCTTTAAAACGCCTCGCCCCGAAGGTTCAAGCCGCAGCCAAAAAGTCGGCTCGGGTCTTGGGCTTTCGATTGTGCAAAGCATCGTGCGCTTGCACGGCGGCCAACTCATTTTGCGCAACACATCGCCCGGCTTTCGCGCTGAAATGATCTTGCCAAAGTAAGCGGATTTCACCCCCGCTTCACACACTTCTCACTGCGCACCAACTGATTTTTCACACTTGGCTTCTTCAACACCACGGAGCCACGATGAAAAACCCATTGACCACCAAACTCTTGACGCTCGGCGCAGTGATTGCGCTGCTCGCGCTGTTTTTACAAATGATCCAAGGCATCATCTCCGAGCGGCAGATGTATCGCAATCAAGCTGTAGACAGCGTGAGTCAAGCCCTAGCCGGCCCGCAAACCCTGCTCGGCCCTATGCTGCACATGGCCTGCGTGGAGACTTGGGACAAACGCATCAGTACCCGAGAGCAAGGCGCAGATCGCGTGCAAGAAGAGCGCCGTGAATTTTTGCAAGCCATTGTGCCCACCGGCCTGAATATCCAAAACCTTGTCACTGCCGAATCGCGCTCGCGCAGCATTTACACCACCCAAGTGCTGCAAACCAAGGCCACGCTCAAAGCGCAGTTTGAGCAGGGCGATGCGTTAAAGCCCAAAGGCACGATGGCCAACTCACGCATGCAATGCGGCTCGCCAATTTTGATGCTCGCCCTCGATGACCCACGCGGCATTCGCCACGCCAGCGCCCGCATCAACGGCACGGATTACAAACTCAAAGCTGGTACGTTTCACCCCACCTACAAGCGCGGCATGCATGTGCAATTGCCCCCAGTGGCCTTGAATGCAGCCGCCGCCGAAGGCTGGCAAGCAGAGCTGGTGATTGAGTTTGTGGGCACTCAGCAACTGAACATCGTTCCGCTAGGCGACACCACCTTGATTCGCATGGACAGCAATTGGCGGCATCCCTCCTTTGCAGGCCGCTTCGCGCCGGCAGAGCGCAAACTGCACAGCACTGGTTTCAGCGCCGATTGGCGGCTGACCTCGGTGGCCACCGATGCACCTGCGCTCGCAAAAGAAGCCAAGCCGATTTGCGAACCGCATCAAGGTGCGAAGGATTGCGTCGAAACCGTGCAAGTGAACTTTATCGACCCAGTTAACGCTTACACCCTGAGCGACCGCGCGAGCAAATATGGTTTGCTCTTCATCGCTTTGAGTTTTGTGGCTCTGGGAATGTTTGAAGTGATGAAAAAGCTGCGCGTGCACCCAGTGCAATATTTGCTCGCAGGCGCGGCGCTGTGCACCTTTTTCTTGCTGCTCGTCTCGCTCTCCGAGCACATTGGTTTTGCGCGCGCCTATGCCGCTGGCGCATGCGCCACCGTGTTGCTGCTGACCTATTACGCCAGCCATATGCTGGGCGGCAAATTACGCGGCCTGCCCTTTGGCGCGGGCATTGCGATGCTGTATGCCTTCCTGTATGTGCTGCTGCAACTGGAGCAAACCGCGCTCGTCATGGGCTCGGCGCTGCTCTTCATCGTTCTTGCACTCGTCATGGTGCTCACCCGAAAGATCAATTGGTATGCGCAATTTTCAAACAACACCTCCACGCCCCCTCACCCGCCAGCAGTGGTTGAAATGCTGCATAAGTGGCAGCCGCGCAGCATGTATCGGGCGGTGCAATGAACTATAATTTTCATAGCACTCTGCGCACATTCTGTGCCGGCTACACTCCAAAAAGGCTTAAAAATGGACATCAAAGCACTCGTCACTCTGCTGGCCATTGTCAACCCGCTGGCGGCTGTGCCTTTTTATATCCACTACACGCAAGGCTTCACGCGCGAGCAAAGGAAGCGCACCATACTCGTGGCCAGCTTCAGCGTATTCGTCGTGATTGCGGCCAGCGCCTTGCTCGGCTTGAAATTGCTCGAATTTTTCGGCATCACATTGGCGAGCTTTCAGGTGGGCGGCGGCATGCTGCTGCTCACCTCGTCTCTGGCCATGCTCAATGCGCAACCGGCAGAAGCCAAATCCGCACAAGCCGACATGAACGAAGCCGAAATGGCTGCGCGCACCAGCATCGCCGTCGTGCCGCTCACGATTCCTCTGCTCACCGGCCCGGCCACCATGTCAACAGTCGTGATCTATGCCGAGAAAGCCAAAACTTTTTTGCAGCTCGGCACTTTGGTGGGCTACGGCGTGGTCATCGCATTGGCCACTTTCATCTGCTTTTCCCTCGCCACCCCCATTGCCCGCATCCTCGGCAAAACCGGCATCAACGTCATGACCCGCCTGATGGGTTTGATCTTGGCCGCGCTGGCCGTGGAGGTGATGGCCGATGGCTTAACCAAGCTCTTTCCGGCGCTGGGTAAGTAAACAGCGAATCTGTAACCTGCGTGAAATACGCACGAAATACCGTTGATCTGACATTTTGAGTCGCCGAACGGTAGTTTGAAGGGGACGGTTGGTGTAACACGGAAACGCTTTTGTCCGTTACAGTCCTCACATCCAGTTTGTATACACCTGCGTATTCAAACTATTCTCTATTTCTTTACCAAAGGATTTGTCATGAAAAAGATTGCTTTGATTGCTGCGTTGGGTTTGATGGGTATGGGTTCTGCGATGGCGCAGACAACACAGGTTAACGGTACATTTCAGGTTAGCGTTAACTTGACTTCCAAGTGCTTGCTTGAAACTGCTGGTACGACGGTTGATTTTGGTACTTATGATGCCTTCGGTAGCGCTTCCAACGCTGCACCCTTTACCTTGGTGTCTTACAAATGTACTCGTGGAATGACGCCAACTGTCAAGTTTGATGTGACGAGCGGAACAACCTCAACGGCTGGTGCAGGTGCTACTGCCGAAGGCGTTTTGTCTGGTCTTCTCTACTCTCTAACTGCCGCTTTAGATACGACGGCGACTGCGGGTGCGGAACCAACGGCGGGGTCCGGTGGCACTCTTGGTACTTTGGGTACTGATCAAAAGCGTATCTATAAAGTCACGGGCGCTATGGCTACGGGTCAAGCGGGTTGTATCACTGCTGGCGCTGGTACTTGCGCGGCTACCTCACATCAACGTACATTGATCTTGGAATATTGATCTTTTATCTAGGATCAACGTGATTCAAATGCGCAGTTTGCTGTTGCTTGGAGCATTGATAGCCTCGTCAGCCAATGCTGGAATTGCTTCGGGCGTTTTCACTGTCAGTGTTGCGCAGCAACCTCGGGGCATCTGCATCAGCTCTAGCCTCAGCCAAGTCACCAACGCCATCGTGCGGGTGACTTGTCAGGGTAATCAGTTTGTGAGTATTGAGCCTCAGCCGGGCAGGCCTTTTGTGGGCACGCACGGTGGGGCTTGATCGTTTGCGTTTTCGCAACGCTCCGGGTTTTCAGGCCATCTGGGCAACGGATCGGTGATTTTCGGGCAATCTGTCTCTGATTTGGAGGCTGCGATTGGTCAAGGCACGATCACGGCATTGCGCGTACTAGATTTGACCGAACGTGACGAACGGCTCGAATTGTTGGTAAGCTTTTGAGCATGAATGCTCAAACTGCCCTCTCCCGCTCATTTCTGAGCGGGAAATTTTCCCTCCCTACCATTGCTTTGCTGCTTGCTGCATGCGCCGCGCTCCTGCCAGCCGCGCCCGCAATCGCCGGAAGCTTCTCCGTCACGCCTGTGCGCATTTACATGACCCCGCGCGACCGCGCCGTGGCCGTAACGATCACCAACGAAGGCGATTCACCCGTGGCGCTGCAAGCCGACATCAATGTCTGGAGCCAAAAGCCTGATGGCACCGATGAGCTGGTGCTCACCGACGACATGGTGCTTTCACCGCCCATCATCAAGCTGGCGCCCAAAGCGCGGCAGGTGGTGCGCTTGGCTTTGCTCAAGCCCGCAGATGCCAGCCGCCAGCTCACCTATCGCCTGATCGTGCGCGAAGTGCCAGAAGTCACTGCGCCCAAGGGCGGCACGCTGGAAGTGCCCATTGCGTTGGCTCTCTCGATGCCGGTATTCATCACGCCGCCGCCGGCCAAGCGCGAGATCAATTGCCAAGCGGGCCGAGATGCTGCCGCTGCCGTGATGGTGACTTGCGCCAACACCGGCAGCGCCTATGCGCAAATCCGCGAAATCAGCTTGCAGCGCGGTGATGCCGCTTCTACGCCTTTAGCTCGCTTCGAGGGCGGCGCTTACATTTTGCCCGGTGCTCGAAAAAGCATGGCACTTGCAGCCGGCGCACCCGTAGCAGCCGGCGAAGCAACGCTCAAGGTCACGTTTGACGACGGCAAAGACCAAAGCTTTGTCGTGCGTTTGCCTTGAGTCATTGATACGGGAAGCCGTGAACCAATATGCTGCGCAGAACCGCCCACCCTGTGGTGTCTGCCTTGGCATCTGCATTGATGGCAGCGGGTGTGCTTGCGGCGCACGCTGCATATAACCCCGTCTTCGCGCAAACGCCAGTCGCCGTCCAAGAGCTGCGCAGCAACATCACAGTCAACGGCCAAGCCGTGGGCAGCTGGACGCTGCTGGATCGCGCCGGCGTGTTCTATGCCAGTCAAGAAGCTTTTGAAGCATGGCAAATTCGCCGCCGCATTGGCGCAGAGGGTATCAGCCACGCAGGGCAGACTTGGTATCCCTTGGCCTCTGCGCCCGGCATGCAAGCCTCGCAGAACTTTGCCACGCAAACTCTGCGCCTGCAATTTGCGCCGCAAGCCGTGATCGGCGTGCCACGCGCCGCACCCGTCGTTTCATCTGCTCCCGCTCCCGTTCCTGTATCCACTCCTAATACAATAGCACCCCGCGCAGATTCTATGCTGGCTAGCAGCCAAAATGATTCTAAAAATACGCCGTCAGCTGCCCCCAGCGCAGCCCTAAAGCCTGCTGCAGTGACGAATGCGCCTGCGCTAGCCGCTACAGCGCCTCTAGCCCCCGCTTCGGCTGCGCCAGTGCCTAATGCACCGTCACTTAATACGCCTTCAATTAACGCACCTTCGAATAACGCGCCCGCCGCAGCCACCGCTTTTCGCATCATTCCGCTCGAAGTGCGCGTTAACGGCGCACCCAGCGGTAATTGGGCTTTGCTTGAGAGCGGCGGCATGCTCTACGCGACTGAAGAGGCGTTTGAAGAATGGCGGCTCAATCGCCGCGAAGGGGCGCAGCCCATTGCGCATCGCGGCCAAGCTTGGTATGCGCTCGGCTCAGTGCCCGGCTACGAATCGCGCCTGAATTTTGCCGATCAATCGATTGATCTCGTGTTCTCACCCAGCGCGTTTGCGGCCACGCGCTTGTCCAGCGACAAGGTCGAAAAAGTGGCGGTTAGCCCCAGCGTGCCTGCTTTCTTTTTGAACTATGACTTGAATTACAGCCACAGCCGCTTCAAAGCCGCTGGCACAGTGACCACCCGCGACTTGGGTGCGCTCACCGAATTGGGTTTTTCTAATTCATGGGGCGTGTTCACCAGCAGCTCGGTGGGGCGTAATTTGGTCAGCCAGGATCCGCTGCTCAAGCCCAGCTGGCGCAGGCTAGAGACCAGCTTCACCCGTGACATTCCTGACAGCCAACTCACATTGCGCCTTGGCGATGCCAGCACGCGCAGCAGCATTGGCGGGCGCAGCGTGTATTTTGGTGGCATTCAGCTCACCCGCAATTTCGCCTTGCAGCCCGGCTTTGTCACCCAGCCCATTCCTGTGATCCAAGGCACATCGAGCGCCCCGAGCACGGTAGAGCTGTATGTCAACGATGCGCTGCGGCAAACGTCCAACGTGCCCGCCGGCCCCTTTGCGATTGACAATTTTCCCCTGCTCACGGGCGGCGGCAATGTGCGCCTGGTGGTGCGCGACGTGCTCGGCCGCGAGACGGTGCTGGTGCAACCCTTTTCAGCCACAGCAGCCTGCTTGAGCGCGGCCTTGCCGATTGGAGCGTAGAGCTAGGCGCTGTGCGCGAGAACCTGGGTACTCAAAACGCCGATTACGGCCAGCGCTTTCTCTCCGGCCTGTATCGCTATGGCTTCACGAAAGAAACCACCGGCGAAATCTCGGCGCAGCTGGGTAAAGACACGCAAACGATTGGCCTTGGCCTTAACATGGCTCTGCCCGGCCAAATCTTAGGCTACGCCAGCGCAGCATTCAGCCGCGACAAAGCCGCAGGCACTGGTGTGGACTGGAGCCTGGGCGCGGAATACACGCATTTGCAACACGGCCTGAACGCCCGCTACAGCCAAGCCAGCCGCGACTACCGCCAGCTTGGCCTGATCGGCAATGCGTTGCCGAACAAGAGCGAAGTGGCGCTGAACTACAGTTACAGCACCGAACGCTTTGGCTCGCTAGGCTTAGGTCTCGCGCAAGTGACCAGTTACACCACCGGCGAAGTCAACACCGCAAGCGCTAACTATTCCATGCGCATCGGCCAGCGCAGCAGCTTGAGCATCAGCGCCACCCGGGCGTTTGGCTCGGGCGTGGCCGCGCCGGCTACCTCGATTGGCCTGAGCCTGAATATCCCGCTTGATAACCGCATGAACTCATCCAGCAGCTTGACGCACCGCGCCGGCCAAACTGATGCCTACACCAGCGTGAGCAGCAGCCCCTCTGGCGAATTCGGCACGGGTTGGCGCGCGCTAGCAGGCGTGCGCGCAGACCGTGGCTATGCCGAAGCGGGCGTGTACCACTACGCGCCCAAAGCGCAAATCAGTGGCGACATCAGCGCCAGCAACAACCAGCAAAACCTGCGTCTCGGCCTGCAAAGCGCCTTCGTTTTTATTGACGGCCAATTCCATGCCTCGCGCCGCGTGCAAGACAGCTTTGCCATCGTCGAAGTGCCCGGCTACGCAGGCATTGGCGTGGGCTTCCAAGGCAATGTGCAAGCCCGCACCGATGACAGTGGCCGCGCTTTCTTGCCGCGCTTGCAGCCCTATCAACGCAACAGCGTGCGGCTTGACCCTTCGGAGCTACCGATCAGCGCTGAGATCGACAACATTGAGCAAATCGCCGTACCCGCTGCCCGCAGCGGCGTGAAAATCGTCTTCCCCGTGCGCACAGGCCGCGCCGCGCTCATCAAAATCATCTTGGCCGATGGGCAAGACGCGCCAGCCGGCGCAGAGATTGAACTGGTGGGCGATAAGCAAGAGTTTTTTGTGGCGAGGCGCGGTGAAGCTTTTATCACTGGCTTGCAACCTAAAAATATATTGAAGCTCAAACATAACGGCGGCAGTTGCAACATCGCCGTTGAGCTGCCTGCGGATACAACAGGCGAAGATATTTTGCGGCTTGGGCCGCTGCGCTGTGAAGGAGTAACGCGATGAGAATTCGATGCAAACCCGCTTGGTGGGTCGCTTTAGTGTTGTGTTCTACAGCGCCCAGTACGCATGCCTACAACTGCACGCTCAACGTCAGCAACTTGAGCTTGTTGTACTCCCCTACCGCTACCGCAGCCATCGTTTACACCGGCAGCTACAGCTTTACATGTACGCGCACTGCGATTGAGCCCGCCAACTTGGATTGGGATTTAGCCGCAAACAACGGCCTGCAACCCATTGGAGCAACCAACCGATTGCAATTGGCTGCCACCACCAATCGCTACAACTACGAGTTGTATAGAAACACAACGTTCACAAATGCCAACCGTTGGCAAGCAACCAACGCCCTGCGCTTTGCAGGAACATTGAATTTCGGCTCTGGGTTTGTCGCCTCACAACCGGCCACCACCTTTTACCTGCGTATGACTGCGCCTCAAACTGCTCGCCCCGCCGGCATCTACACTGACACCGTCGCTGCGACCCTGCGTATTGATACGACAACAACGGTGCTGGATACAGCCAACTTCAATGTGCAAGTCACTACCCAAAATGAATGCCGCATCAGTACGCCACCGGGCAACATCTCCCATAACTACACAGCATTCCAAGCTACTGCGTCAACAGCCAACACCAACTTTCAAGCCGTGTGCACGCCGGGTTTGAGTTACACCCTATCACTCGATACCACGTCTGGTGTTTTGGTCGGGCTCAACTACTCTTTAGCTCTGAGCAGCGCAGCTTCAACAGGTACGGGCAACAATCAAAATTTCACGATCAACAGCAGTGTCGCGGCAGGTCAAGCCGGCACTTGCGCCACCGGAAGCTGCACTGGGACACAAGCTCGCACCTTGACGATTACTTATTGATTTTTAAGCCTTTTGAGGCTCTAGCCGGCATGAAATATGCGCGAAGTGCTATATATTTAATAGCACTTCGCGTCTTAACACGTTACTTCATCGCCGATCAGGCTGTCGCCTGCACATTGCGCAGCTTGATATGCAACTCCCGCAACTGCTTCTCATCCACCAGTGAAGGCGCTTGGGTTAATAAGCATTGAGCGCGTTGGGTTTTGGGGAAGGCGATCACGTCGCGGATGGATTCGGCCTTGGTCATGAGCGTGACGATGCGGTCTAGGCCAAAAGCCAAGCCGCCGTGCGGAGGTGCGCCGTATTGCAGGGCATCGAGCAAGAAGCCGAATTTGATTTGCTGCTCCTCGGGCGTGATCTTCAAAGCATCAAACACCTTGGCCTGCACATCGGCGCGATGAATCCGCACCGAGCCGCCGCCGATTTCCCAGCCGTTTAAGACCATGTCGTAGCCTTTGGCAATGCATTTCTCAGGCGCAGTGACCATCCAGTCTTCGTGACCGTCTTTCGGCGCGGTGAAGGGGTGGTGAACGGCGGTGTAGCGCTGGTTTTCTTCGTCGAACTCGAACATCGGGAAATCGACCACCCACATGGGGTGCCCAGCGGTCCACAAACAAACCGCCTTTTTTACCGAATTCGCTGTGGCCGATTTTGATGCGCAAGTTGCCAATCGCATCGTTGACGATTTTCTCTTTGTCTGCGCCGAAGAAAATGATGTCGCCGTTTTGCGCGGCGGTCTTCTTGAGGAGTGCGTTGAGCGCATCGTCGTGAATGTTTTTGACGATTGGGGATTGCAAACCATCGCGGCCTTTAGATAAGTCGAGGACTTTGATGTAAGCCAAACCCTTCGCGCCATAGATCTTCACGAAATCTGTGAAATCATCAATTTCCTTGCGCGAGAAGCCGCCCTGCTCAGCGCCACCGCCCGGAATACGCAGCGCCACCACACGGCCGCCCTTCATATTCGCTGCGCCAGAGAAGACTTTGAAATCCACCGTCTTCATCTCTTCGGTCATCTCGGTGAATTCAAGCATCACGCGCAGATCAGGCTTATCAGAGCCGTACTTAAACATCGCATCTGCGTAAGCCATCACCGGGAATTCGCCCAAATCCACATTCATGGTTTGTTTGAAGACTTGCGTCATCATGCCTTGAAACATGTCGCGGATTTCTTGCTCGGTGAGGAAGCTGGTTTCAATATCAATCTGCGTGAATTCAGGCTGACGATCCGCGCGCAAATCTTCATCGCGGAAGCATTTGGTGATTTGATAGTAACGGTCGTAGCCGGCCACCATCAAGAGCTGTTTGAAGAGCTGGGGCGACTGGGGCAACGCAAAAAATTGGCCATCATGCACACGGCTTGGGACAAGGTAATCACGCGCGCCTTCGGGCGTGCTCTTGGTGAGCATCGGCGTTTCAATGTCGATGAAACCCGCTTGATCGAGGTAATTGCGCACCGCCATCGCAACACGATAGCGCAGCATCAAATTGTTCTGCATATAGGGGCGGCGCAGATCGAGCACGCGGTGAGTCAGGCGCGTGGTCTCGCTCAGGTTGTCGTCATCGAGTTGAAACGGTGGGGTGACCGAAGCATTGAGCACAGTCAGTTCGTGGCAGAGAATTTCGATTTTGCCGCTCTTGATGTTGTCATTCGTCGTGCCGGCAGGGCGCGTACGGACGAGGCCTTTCATCTGCACGCAGAATTCATTGCGAATGCCTTCGGCCACTTTGAACATCTCGGCGCGATCGGGATCGCACACCACTTGCACCGTACCTTCGCGGTCACGCAAATCAATGAAAATCACGCCGCCATGATCGCGGCGGCGATTGACCCAGCCGCAAAGCGTGACGATTAGGCCGAGATGCGCTTCGGTGACGAGGCCGGCATAGCTGGAGCGCATGGAAGTGGCTTGAAACATTTGACTGATCGCTTTCTAAATTATTTTCTGCTGAATTATTTTCCGGATAGAGCCGCTGCGCCGCCTGGCACCACCCCCATCGAGACGATGTATTTGAGCGCTTCATCCACGCTCATTTTGAGTTCAATGCAATCGCTCTTTTTGAGCATCACGAAATAGCCGCCGGTGGGATTCGGCGTGGTCGGTACATACACGCTCACATACTCGCCCAGCAAATAATTGGCCACATCGCCGCCGGGCTTACCCGTCAAGAAAGCAATCGTCCATACTTTCTCGCGTGGCCACTGAATCAATACCGCCGTGCGAAACGCATTGCCGCCATCCGAGAATAATGTGTCCGACACTTGCTTGACCGCCGAATACACCGAGCGCACCACGGGGATGCGATGCAACAGCCCGTCCCACCACTGGACCAGTCCGCGCCCCAGAAAATTGCTGACCAAAGCGCCCACCGACAACAAAATCGCCAGCGCCAGCAGCACACCGAAGCCCGGTATATGAAAGCCAATCAGCTTATCGGGATGCCAATTGCCCGGTAGGATTTGCAGGGTTTGATCCAGCAGGCCAATCGCCCAACTGAGCACCCAGACCGTGATGCCCAACGGCACAATCACCAGCAAGCCTGCGAGCAACCATTTACGAATTGATTTCATCATTTTTTAAGCATTTTCAGGTTCTAGCCGGCATAGAACCTGCGCTGAGTGCTCCTGATTTAGGAGTTGATGACGAGGCCACGGGTGAAGCGACTGGCGCAGAAACGGGTGCAGATTGAGTTGCTGGCGAAACGGCCGGCGTAGCAGAACTTGCGGTCGCAGGCGCGGGAGCAACCGAAGCAAGACCGTCCGAGGTAGATTTCCCCTCCTCTGCCGACTTGCCGACTCCACTGTTTGCGCCATCCCCATTGCCCCGAAAATCACTCACGTACCAGCCTGAACCTTTAAGCTGAAAGCCTGCCGCCGTGACTTGTTTGGTGAAAGCAGATGCGCCGCATGCGGGGCACACAGTCAGAGGATCGTCGGAGATTTTTGCAGCACATCCTTGGCGTGACCACAGGCGGAGCATTTGTAGGCGTAGATGGGCATAGCGCAAGGCAAGAATAAACGGTAGGCAACCTGCGCAGGTTTAACCAAACATCCTGCGCTCACAAAGCCCTCGATTATAAGCGGCCGCCTGTTCATGGGCGTCTGAGATGTACTTGCGATACCCTTGCTCACAACATATCAATGACTGAGCCCATGCCCACTCCAACCCACACCCGAGCGTGTCGAGCCCACATGCGATTCATCGACTCCCTTTAACCCTTCAGAACTTAGGCAAATCCTTAGGCAGCGCAGGCGATTGCCCTACAATAATTTGCTCAGGCGGCGCGAACGCATATGCAGCCTTCAACTGCAACCTGTATTGCTCATTCGCCGATTTCCACCCAACCACCCCTCTGTTTTATTTTGCATCATGAAAAAACATCTCTTATCGCTCACCGTCACGGCTGCTTTGGTAGCTATGCTCGCCGCCTGCGGTAAAAAAGAAGAGCCGCCTGCGCCTGCTGCGCCAGCCCCCGTAGCAGCCGCACCCGCAGCGCCTGCGCCAGCCGCGAATACCGAAGACAAAGTACTCAATATCTACAACTGGCCTGATTACATTGCCAAAGACATGATCGCCAATTTCGAGAAAGAAACCGGCATCAAGGTGAACTACCAAACCTTCGAGAATAACGAAGCACTCAACGCCAAGCTGGTTGCCGGCAACTCGGGCTACGACATCGTGGTACCCGGCGCTGTGTTTGCCAAAGGTCAGATCGAGGCGGGCTTACTGCAAAAACTCGACAAGTCCAAGATTCCTAATCTCAAAACCTTGATGCCGAGATCATGGGCAAACTCGGTACAGTTGACCCCGGCAATGCACACCTCATCCCTTGGGCTTGGAGCTTCACCACCGTGGGCATCAACAAAGCCAAAGTCGCCAAAGCGCTAGGCGGCACACCGATGCCGGACAACGCTTGGGATTTGGTCTTCAACCCCACCTACACTGCGAAGCTCAAATCTTGCGGCATCGCGTATTTGGATTCGCCCACGGAAGTCATGCCGCCCGCACTCCACTACATTGGCAAAAACGCCTATTCGCAGGACGCAGCTGATCACAAAGCCGCTGGCGAGATGCTGTCCAAGGTGCGCAAAGACATTCGCCTGTTCTCTAGCACCATGATTGACGATTTGGCAGGCGGCAAGGCTTGCGTCGCGCTGGGCTGGGCGGGTGACATCAACATCGCTGCTGGCCGCGCTGTCGAGAACAAAACTGGCGCTGAAATCGTTGCACTGATCCCCAAAACCGGCGGCTTGATTTTCTTTGACAATTTGGCCATCACCAAAGATGCCAAACACCCCAACAATGCAGCCCTCTTTATCGACTACTTCCTGCGTCCAGAAGTCTCCGCAGCATTGACCAACGAGCTGGGCTACCCCACAGCCAACAAAGCCAGCGTGGAAAAGCTCACGCCGGAGATGAAAGCCAACAACACTGTCGTGCTCGATCCAGCGGCGCTGACCAGCATGGTCTCTCCCTCGGCGTTCAGCAATACTGCGCGTGAATCTTTGAGCAGCGTCTACACCGCCTTCAAAAAGGGCAAATAAGCCTCCACTCGCCGCGAAAAAGCTGTGGCTCACGCCAGTGACCACAGCTTTTTTCCTGTCAAAATGACAGCTTACTTTTAAGCTACCCGCTGCCCCACCGCTGTACCATGTCCGAGTCCACCCAAGCTCCTGAAGCGTATTTGCGCATTGACAACTTAACCAAAAAGTTCGGCGCTGTGACAGCCGTAGATCAGGTGTCGGTATCGATTCCTAAAGGTGAAATTTTTGCCTTGCTCGGCAGCTCTGGCAGTGGTAAATCTACCTTGCTGCGCATGCTGGCGGGTTTTGATGCGCCCACTTCGGGCGCGATTATCTGGGCGGACGAAAATATCGCCGACTTTCCGCCCTACGAGCGCCCAATCAACATGATGTTTCAGTCGTATGCGCTGTTTCCTCATTTGACGGTGGCCGACAACATTGCTTTTGGTCTCAAGCGCATGGGCTTGCCGCGCGAACAAATCAGCGAACAAGTGGGCAAGATGCTGGATTTGGTGCAGCTTTCAGCTCTGGCGCAACGTAAGCCGCATCAGCTGTCTGGCGGTCAACAGCAGCGCGTGGCGCTGGCGCGTAGCCTAGCTCGCAAGCCACAGCTCTTGTTGCTTGACGGAGCCACTTGGCGCTTTGGACAAAAAGCTGCGTGAGCAAACGCAATTTGAATTGGTCAACATCATCGAATCGGTGGGTGTGACTTGCGTGATCGTGACGCACGACCAAGAAGAAGCGATGACCATGGCGGCCCGTATTGCTGTGATGAGCCATGGCCGGATCATGCAAATTGGCTCACCGCATGATGTGTATGAAACACCCAATTGCCGCTTTGTGGCGGAATTTATTGGGGATGCGAATTTGCTCGAAGGCAAGCTCACGCTGGACAAACCCGATCAATGTGAGGTACAAACGCCGCAAGCGCTGATTCATGTCGGTCATGGCATCACTGGTGTGCTTGGCGCTGAGGTGGCCGTGGCGATTCGCCCCGAAAAATCCATATCGACTTGGATGCGCCCGCTCAAAGTGTCAATGCGGTACAAGGCACGGTGCGCGAAATTGCCTACATGGGCAGCTACAGCACCTACGATGTGGCGCTTGCTGATGGCAAGCACTTAAAGGTCAGCCAAGCCAATGCCAGCCGCCACCCCGATGGCATCA
>JAAUOI010000190.1 GCA_012036375.1 Allobrachymonas sp.
TCGCGTAACTCTTTGCGGGATAGTATGAGCAGGGCGTAACACCCCTTCGCCACGCAGCCGCTCCAAGCCAAAACGAAATCTTCAAATCGCAAACACTACAAATTCAATAGCACTCCGCGCACATTCCACGCCGGCCAGAGCCCTAAAACGCTTGAAAATCACTTCCCAAACAGCTTCTCCTTCAACCCCGAGAGCTTCTCGCCCACTTTATCGCCCATCTTCGCGCCAGCACCCGTGCCAATCACGGGCGCCATCACCGAACCAATCGCGCCGCCAATCATCGCGCCCTTAGTGGGTTGAACTTGCGGGGAAGCGGTCGTGCCACTGATTTCCAGCGGAATACCGACAAACTGGCCGACCGTTTTATCCACCACTTGGCCGAGCTTGCTGTTTCCCGCCGTTAACTCCACCTCCACCTTCCCATTCAAAGCCCGCGGCGCACCCGCGCTAGCCGCCGCGCCAACGCTCACCGCGCCTTTGGCTTGCAAGATGCTGGATTGGGCTTGGAGATCAGACAGTGTGATCTGCATCGGCGCCCCTGTGCCGCGCGTGGACAGCGTGCCGCTCAGTTGCTGCAAAGCCGTCTCGCCGCCACGCGATAGACCCAGCGTGCGCACGGCTTTGGCCAGGTCAATGCCTTTGATCACTGCGCCGCTCACGCTAAACGGCGTGTTGGTTTGCAGCGCAGCGCCGATGCCCGCAAGTTGCGCAGCTGTGGCATTGATCGTGGTGGTGCCATTCAAGCGCCCCGCCATGCGCTGGCGTGCGCCCGGAAGCTGCGCCAGATCCAAGCCGCTGGTGGCCAGCTCGCCACGCAATTGCCAGCCAGTTTTGCCGTCCTTCGAGGTCAATCGCAATGGGCCGCGCACCGAGCCACCTGCCAATTGCAAGTTCAGATCCATCTGATCCCGCGCAGAACTGAGGGAAACATCCCCGGAGAGCATCAATGATTCACCGGAGCTGGAAGTCCACGTCACGCCATCCAATTCAATGCGCTGCGGAATCGCCAGCAAGCCTACGATGATTACCGCCGCTTCGCCTGCTTTTTCTTCAGTTTTTAAAGTCTTTTGGGCAGATAGCCGGCGTATTTGCTGCGCAGAGTGCTCTGTTTTTGATAGTGACTGAGAGAGTTGATCCAAGCCCTTTTGCGGCAAACTCAAGCCCCGCAGCACGAGCGATTGCACTTCCAGCTCACGCGCATCGCCGCTTAAGCCCAGCAGCTTGCGCCAAGCTGGGCGTAGCTCGATGCGTTCAGCGCTGAGCGCCGCTTGCGTCGCCATCCTCACATCACTCACCACCACCGATGGCCAAGGCCACAGCGACAGCGACAGCTTGCCCAGCGTCACCGGCACACCCAGCCGCTCACTCGCCAGCGCCTGCACCCGCTCGCGCGGCCCATCACCCGAAAGCCACCAAGCCAGCGCCCCGGCTGCAGCGGAGAAAAGCAGCGCCATTGCGAGCAGGGCGCTGAGCGCCCATTTGAAAATTCGATTCATCCTCACATTGTGCCGCTGTCTGCCCTCGTCAGCACGGAAAATGCATTCGAGCTAACATGCAACTCCTATCCGTTAACCACGAGACTCACCATGAAACTCTACTACTCCCCCGCCGCCTGCTCCCTCTCACCGCATATCGCTTTGTATGAAGCCGGCCTGAAATTCGATGCCGTGCTGGCCAGCACCAAACCCACAAGCTCGCCGACGGCACAGACTTTTACAGCATCAATCCTCTCGGCTACGTGCCAGTCCTCGAACTCGACGACGGCACGCGCTTGGCCGAAGGCGCAGCCATCGTGCAATACATTGCAGACCTTGCCCCCGAGAAAAAACTCGCGCCACCCAACGGCACGCTTGATCGCTACAAACTTCAAAGCCTGCTGCATTTCATCTCCACCGAGATCCACAAAAATTTTGCCCCGTTGTTCAAGCCCGGCATGCCCCCTGAAGTGCAGCAAATGGCCAAAGACGGCCTCGCCAACCGCCTCCAATGGATTGACGGCCAGCTCGCAGGCAAGCAATACTTGATGGGCGATCAATTCACCGTGGCCGATAGCTACCTCTTCAACGTCACCAACTGGGCAGCCTTCGTCAAACTCGATCTTTCTCCCTATGCCAACATCAACGCCTTGCGCGAACGCGTTGCCGCTCGCCCTGCGGTGCAGCAGGCGATGAAGGCGGAAGGTTTGATGAAGTAAAACCGTTCGATCAAAAACAAAAGGCGCTGACCAACAACAAGATGGTCAGCGCCTTTTTCATGGATTGAGCCAAATCATAAATTCGGTGCGAGCAATCTTTGCAATTGCTCTTCCGTCTCGCCGCGCCGTGCAGCCAAATCCTTGAGCTGGTCTTCGCCGATTTTGCCGACGTTGAAGTATTGCGCTTCGGGGTGGCTGAGCATGAAGCCGCTCACGCTGGCAGCGGGCGTCATCGCCAAGCTTTCCGTTAAGCCCATGCCAATGTCTTCGCATTGCAAGACGCGGAACATATCGCGCTTGGGGCTGTGATCGGGGCAGGCGGGGTAGCCGGGGGCGGGGCGGATGCCTTGGTATTTTTCGGCGATCATCTCGTCGTTGCTCAAGTTTTCACTCGCGGCATAGCCCCAGAGATCGGTGCGCACGCGGTGATGCAGCAGCTCGGCAAAGGCTTCGGCCAAACGGTCGGCCAAGGCTTTGAGCATGATGGCGCTGTAGTCGTCGAGGTCGTCGGTAAAGAATTTTTCTTTCTTCTTGACACCAATGCCTGCCGTGACGGCGAAGATGCCGATGTAGTCACTTTTTATGTCGTTTTTAGAGTCTTTTTGGCCAGTAGCCGGCGTATTATCTGCGCGGAATGCTATTGAATTTGTAGCGCTTGATTTCGGCGCAATGAAATCACTCAAGCAACGGCTAGGGCGCATCACGCCGTCCACCATCTGCTTTTCCGTCTGCTGGCGCAGGCCATGCCAAGTCATGAGCTTGTCGGTGCGCTCCTCGCTCGCATAGATTTCAATATCATCGCCCACCGCATTCGCTGGATACAAACCAATCACGCCTTGCGCCGTGAGCCAGCGGCCTTCGATCAGGCGTTGCAGCATTCGCTTGCCGTCTGAGAACACGCGCTGCGCTTCTGTACCCACGATCTCGTCTTTCAAAATCTCGGGGAAAGGTCCAGCGAGATCCCAAGTTTGGAAGAAGGGACCCCAATCGATGTATTTGGCCAGCTCCGTCAAATCAAAATTCTTGAACACGCGACGGCCAATAAACTTCGGCGCGGGTGGCGTGTAATTCGCCCAATCAATAGGAGTTTTATTCGCACGCGCCTTCTCCAGCGGCCACATCGGCGTCTGCTTTTTGTTTGCATGCAGCTCGCGCACCTTGTCGTAATCCGCATTGATCTCGGCAATGTATTTCGCCGCTTGGTCGGAGAGCAAACTCTGCGCCACACCCACGCTGCGCGAGGCATCGGGCACATAGACCACCGGGCCTTCGTAATGCGGCGCGATTTTGACGGCGGTGTGAACGCGTGAGCAAGTTGCGCCGCCAATGAGCAGCGGAATTTTCTTGATGCGGAAATGCTCGTCTTTCTGCATTTCAGCGGCCACGTATTGCATCTCTTCCAGTGATGGCGTGATTAGCCCAGAGAGCCCCACGATGTCTGCGCCCTCTACCTTGGCCTTGGCCAAAATCTCATGGCAGGGCACCATCACGCCCATGTTCACCACTTCAAAGTTATTGCATTGCAAAACAACCGTGACGATGTTTTTACCGATGTCGTGCACATCGCCTTTCACCGTCGCGATCACGATCTTGCCTTTGGTGCGCACATCCGCGCCAGCCGCTTCCATGCGCAACTTTTCTTCCTCGATATAGGGCAGCAAATGCGCCACGGCCTGCTTCATCACGCGGGCGGACTTCACCACTTGCGGCAAAAACATCTTGCCCTGCCCAAAGAGGTCGCCCACGATGTTCATGCCATCCATCAGCGGCCCTTCGATCACATGCAGTGGCCGCCCGCCCGTGGCATTGATCGCTTGGTAACTCTCTTCCGTATCGGCCACGATGAAGTCCGTGATGCCATGAATCAGCGCATGCGCCAAGCGGCCATTCACATCTTTTTCGCGCCACACCAATTTCGTGGATTCATCTTTCGCAGCGCCCTTCAAGCCTTCAGCGGCGTTCACCAATTTTTCACCGGCTTCAGGATCGCGGTTTAAAACAACATCTTCCACCAGCTCGCGCAGCTTCGGTTCAATCTGCTCGTACACACCGAGCTGCCCGGCATTCACAATGCCCATGTCCATGCCCGCTTGGATCGCATGGTAGAGAAACACGGTATGAATCGCCTCGCGTACATGGTCGTTGCCGCGAAACGAGAAGCTAACATTGCTTACGCCGCCCGAGACTTTTGCGCCCGGCAAGTTCTGCTTGATCCAGCGCGTGGCCTCGATAAAGTCCACCGCGTAGTTGTTGTGTTCTTCAATACCAGTGGCAATCGCAAAAATGTTGGGATCAAAAATAATGTCTTCCGGCGGGAAGCCCACTTCATCCACGAGCACGCGATACGCTTTTTCGCAAATCTCGATCTTGCGGGCATAGGTGTCGGCCTGGCCTTTTTCATCAAACGCCATCACCACAGCCGCAGCCCCATAGCGGCGCAGCAAATTCGCCTGATGCTTGAACGCCTCAATGCCTTCTTTCATCGAGATTGAATTGACAATCCCTTTGCCCTGAATGCAGCGCAGCCCCGCCTCAATCACGCTCCATTTAGAAGAATCAATCATGATCGGCACGCGAGCAATATCAGGCTCAGAGGCAATCAGTTGCAGAAAGCGCACCATCGCCGCTTGGCTATCAAGCATGGCCTCATCCATGTTGATATCGATGATTTGCGCACCGTTTTCCACTTGCTGTCGCGCTACGGCGAGAGCCTGCTCGTATTCGCCATTCAAGATCATGCGAGCGAAAGCTTTGGAGCCCGTCACATTCGTGCGCTCCCCCACGTTGACAAACAGCGTGCCTTGGCCGATCTTGACTGGCTCAAGACCCGAGAGCATCATCGGAGCGACGAGAGGGACGGAAGGTTTTGTAGTATCTGACACGGGGCTCACCTGAATAAGAAAGTATTCACTCGGTGAGCGCCGTTGATCCAAAGTATGGGCTGCGAGCCTGACACAAGTAAAAACTTTGCTGCAACGCTCCTCGCAGGAGTATGATTTTAACCCTTACCCACGCAACACCATGTTCAAAAAACTTTTCTCCCGTGGCTCAGACGATTTTCGCGAGACCGAGCAACAAACTGTTCTGGATGGCCAGCAAACCATTCTTGATGAGGAGATGGATGAACGCATGCGCAAAATAGAAGGCTCCGACATGGCCATGCTGGCCGCCGAGCTGCTGATTGCGCCCTCCACCATGATGCGCCTAAAGATTGAAGAAGCTCGCATCGTGGTCAGTTATATGAAGCCACGCCTGTTTGACATGGGCACGGTCTTCATCCAAGAGGGCGATAAGAACAACACCGATTACATGGTGCTCGTGCTCGATGGCGAAGTGACCGTCGAAAACATCGTGGTCAGCCGCACCACACCCGTGACCACTGCCGTGCTCGGCCCGGGCAGCTTGCTGGGCGAAATGGGTATCGTCGATGGCGAGCCCCGCTCAGCCACCTGCACCGCTACCACGCCCGTTCGCGCCGCGATTTTCACGCGCAGCAACCTCGAATCGCTCATGAACGAGCACCCCAGCATCGGCGCCAAATTCATGATGTCGATTAGCCTGCGCATCGCTGAAAGATTGCGCGACACCGCCGATAAACTCAAACTCTACGCCCAGCTCACGCAGGCCATGCAGCAAGAGATTGATCGCTTGATGCCGACTTGAGTTGAACGGCGATCAAGGGATAAGGAACACAGAAAGCACAGAAATTACACAGAAAACGCAGAAAAATACCGAAGCCATTTTTGGGTTTCTTTCTGTGAATTCTGTGTCATTTCTGCGTTTTCTGCGTTCCTCTTGTCCCCCTCGTCGAAAGCCCACAACCCACGGGAAAACCCACCCCCGCGTAAAATGCCCTCATGAGCACCACCGAAGTCATCCGCGAAGCGCAATCGCAAGATAATTACAACGCCTCGGCCAAGCAAAAAGCCGCCGCCAAACTCAGCCGCATCCCCATCAAGGTCGAGCAGGGCGAGCTCCTCAAAAGCCCGATTGGATTCGCGTCAAAGCCGGCAGTCCCTCCACGCGCTTCTACGAAATCAAGCAAATCCTGCGCGAGCACAAGCTGCACACGGTGTGCGAAGAAGCCAGCTGCCCCAACATCGGC
>JAAUOI010000006.1 GCA_012036375.1 Allobrachymonas sp.
ATCAAAGAGCTTGATGCGCTGTTTTTTGCGCGGGCGCTGAACTTCAATCTGAGGCTCAAACGGCCAAGCTAGGATAGTCGATATAGCCTTGAGGCGATTCAGTGGTGTACAAATGAGCCATATCTACCGCATTGAGCACCGCATTGCGCTCAAATCGCGCGGGCAAATCTGGATTTGCTAAGAAGGCCTTGCCGTAAGCAATAGCGTCTGCCAAGCCACTGGCCAAAGTGGCTTCACCGCTTTCGCGCGTAAACCCACCATTGAGCACCAAGCCTTGCTTCATATGCTCGCGTGCGGCTTGCGCGACGGCCAGCTCCTGCGGCGCATCATGCTGCCCATGCCGAATTTCCAAATGCGAGAGACCACGCTTGGCTGCTTGTTGAGCCACATAAGCGGTCAGCGCCACAGGATCGCTGTCTGTGACATCGTTCACCGCGACGACCGGCGAAATTCGCAAGCCAACACGCCCAGCACCCCACACCGCAATCGCAGCATCCACAATCTCCAGCAGAAAGCGTACGCGGTTCTCGATCGAGCCACCATATGCATCGCTGCGATCGTTTGCACCATCACGTAAAAATTCGTCGATCAAATAACCATTGGCACCATGCACCTGCACGCCGTCAAAACCTGCCACTTTGGCATTCTCAAAAGCTCGTCTAAAGCTTTCTACGATGGCGGGGATTTCATCGGTGCGCAAGCGGCGCGGCGCAGGATAGGCTTGCTTGCCTGCGGGTGTGTGGATCTCGCTGCCCATGATCGCTTTATCCGTCGGAGCAACCACCTCAGCGCCCGAAATGGCGCTGTGTGTCGCACGACCCGGATGCCAAATTTGCAGCATAATGCGTCCGCCTTTGGCATGCACAGCATCCGTCACTTTGCGCCAACCCGCCACTTGCGCGGCGTTGTGCACGCCGGGCTGCTGCAACCAAGTTTGCGTGCCGTTACTCACCATCGTGGCCTCGGCCAGCAGCAGGCCGGCACTGGCACGCTGGGCATAGTAAGTCGCCATCAAATCGCCGGGCACGTTGTCTCGGTCTGCGCGCGTGCGGGTGAGCGGCGCATGGAAGATGCGGTTAGAAACAGAAATGTCGCCAAACAGGCCTTTTTGGAGCAGTTTCATGATGGGTTTGCTGTGATGTGTATTGGAGAGCTATGTACATGGGTCGCCTTCATCTAAATTCAAGACGCTTGGCGTGCTTACAGACAAGCTTGGGGGCGAATTGCGCTGTCAGCTCTTGATTTGGAACTTTTTTTTGCCTGCTACCATCTGCATTCGCATGGCCAAAAAAATCACTCGCATCATCGCCGTAAGCCTCGTTTTGGCGGCTCTGCTAGGAGGCTGCGCGAGCTTGCATGACAAGCAAGGCGATTGGATTTTCAACCCGCGTGATGGCACTTGGGGTAACACGGCTGAAGTGGCGGCTGGCATGCAAGAGGCATGGGTCGAGTTCAACTCAGAAGTAACCGGCAAGCCCGCCAAGCTGCATCTGCTGATCAATCCCGCCGAGAAGGCTTCGCCTGTGTTGCTCTACTTGCATGGCGCTCGTTGGAATGTGGTGGGCAGCGCTTGGCGCATTGAGCGCATGCGGGAGCTGGGTTTCACGGTGGTGGCGGTGGACTATCGCGGTTTTGGACAAAGCACTGCGGAGCGCCCTTCAGAGGATAAATCCTACGAAGATGCGCAGGCCGCTTGGAAGTGGATCGCCAAGCAGTATCCGCTTCAAGAGCGCTTTATTTTTGGCCACTCGCTGGGTGGCGCGATTGCGATTGAGCTGGCCACGCGCGTGAGCGATGAGCGCGGCACGATTGTGGAAGGTACATTCACCAGCATTCCCGATGTCTTCAACACCATGAAATACGGTTGGCTGCCGATTGGTTGGTTGATCACGCAGCGCTTTGATTCGGAAAAGAAAGTCGCCAAAATCGGTTCGCCACTGCTCGTGGTACATGGCAGTGAAGACCGCTTGATTTCGCCTGAATTGGGCAAGCGCTTGTTTGAAGCGGCTCAAGCACCTAAGCGCTTTGAATTGGTGCAAGGCGGCTCGCATCACAATACCAATGGCCTGGGGCAGGCGCAGTATCGCGCTGCGCTGCAAGAGTTGTTCAAGTTATAAACGTGTATTTTTTAATGAATTAGGTCTCTAGCCGGCATAAAATATGCGCAAAGTGCTATCAATGGTATAGCAATTGATTTTAAAAAAATCATCCTACAGCACCTTAAAGCCAGACCAGTGCGCACTGAGATAATCAGTGCATGCCCTCTTCTCTCGTCGTCTGGTTCGCCAGCCTGTTTCTCGGCCTTCAGCCCATCACTACCGATCTGTATCTTCCCGCTTTGCCCGGCATCACGCAGGCTTTGGGGGCGAGCATGGCGCAGGCGCAGCTCACGCTGTCTGCTCTGTTGCTGTGCTTTGGCGTGAGCCAACTGGTGTGGGGGCCAGTGTCGGACAAATATGGCCGCAAGCCGGTGCTGCTGCTTGGCTTGTTCGTCTATGTGGTGGCGAGTATTGCCAGTGCTCTTGTAACGCAGATTGAAGGACTAATCCTCTGCCGCGCTTTGCAAGGCGTGGCCATGGGCGCACCGATCATGTGCGCTCGCGCGATGACGCGGGATCTGTATGCGCCCGAGGAAGCGGCGCGCGTGATGAGCAAGGGGCTTTCTGGCTTAGGGGTAATTGCAATTTTGTGTGTGCCCACGGGCAGCTTGCTCAGTAGCTTTCTGGGCTGGCGTTTTGCCTTGCTCGCGCTCGGTGTGTTTGCAGCGGTGACGCTTGGCATGGTGCTGCTGAAGTTCAACGAGACCAATCAACGGCGCAACCCGCTGGCGCTACAACCGGCGATCTTGATCAGCACCTGGCGCGGCATTTTGGCGCATTCGCAGTTTTGGACGTATGCGCTGCTGGCGCTCACCTCGTATTGCGGCCTCTTTGTGTTCTTGGCTACTTCGTCATTTGTGTATTTGAATGTGCTTGGGCAATCCAAGTGGGTGTACAGCGCGGTGATGGTGGGCATGTCAAGCTTCTATGTGCTCGGCACATTTTTAAGCCGCCGGCTGCTGGCACAGTATGGTGTGCAACGCATGATTTGGTTGGGCGGCTGGATCACGCTGGCGGCCTGCCTGATGTATATCGCCGTGCTGCTGCTGGCGCCCAGCAGCGTGTTGCTGCTGGCGGTTTGCCAATTCGTGTTCATGGTGGGCCATGGCTTTCATCAACCTGCCGGGCAGTCGGGCAGTGCGGCGGCGTTCCCTATGGCCGCTGGCGCGGCTTCGGCGATGGCAGGCTTTTTGATGATGCTGGCTGCGTTTGCCACTGGCGCAGTGCTGGGCCAGACGATGGATGGCAGCGTGCGCCCGATGGTGCTCGGCGTGGTGTTTTGGGGCAGCACGATTTTGTTCGTGGCCTGGGTGTTGGTGCAGCGATATGGCAAGCTCAGTAAAACTTAAGGCCATCGCCATTGCGGGGCCTACTGCAATCGCACTTGCAGGGCCAACCGCCAGCGGCAAATCTGCGCTATCACTTGCGATTGCCCAGCGCTGGCCATGCGAGATCATCAGCGTCGATTCCGCGCTCGTGTATCGCGGCATGGACATTGGCACGGCCAAACCCACGCGAGAAGAGCTGGCCAGCGTGCCGCATCATTTGATTGACATGCTCGATCCTGCGCAGAGCTACAGCGCCATGCAATTTGCGCAGGATGCTCGGCGCTTGATGGAAGAGATTTCTGCTCGCGGCAAACTGGCCTTGCTCGTGGGCGGCACCATGCTGTATTTCAAAGCGCTGATCGAAGGCATGGATGCGATGCCCGCCGCCTCGCCTGAGATTCGCGCTCAGATTGACGTAGAGGCCAAGCTGCGCGGCTGGCCAGCGATGCATGCGCAGCTCGCGCAGGTGGACGCGATCACCGCTGCACGCCTTGCGCCGAATGATTCACAGCGCATTCAAAGGGCATTGGAGGTGTATCGCGCTACTGGGAAGCCGCTGTCATCATTTCAGCAAAAATATCAACAAAATCAACCTGTAGCCAGCATCAATACTGCGCTGAATGCTCATGATTCGATAGCACATATGCCGATCATCAGTTTAGAGCCGCAAAGCCGCGCATGGCTGCACGAGCGCATTGCGCAGCGCTTTGAGCACATGCTGCAAGCAGGTTTGATCGACGAAGTGCGCCGCTTGAAAGATCGCGGCGATTTGCATGCGGATTTGCCTGCGATGCGCTGCGTTGGGTATCGGCAGGTGTGGGACGTTCTCGCGGGCAGCAGCAAAGCAAACGAGTTAAAGGAAAAAGGAATCGCTGCCACGCGCCAGCTCGCCAAGCGGCAGATCACTTGGCAGCGCAGCATGCAACCGCCGGCATTCAATAAGTATGTGATCTCCGCTGATAGCCCCACAGCCACGGCTGATGCCTTGAAGTTGATAGAGTCGTGGTTATGAAAGCACTCATCGCCCTCGTCTTCGTCGTCCTGCTCACCGCCTGCGCTGGGCCCACAACCCAGCCCGTGGCGATTGACAAAGCCGCCGAAGAGGCCGAGGCGCGCTTGCAGCGCGATTTGGCCTTTGAAGGTTTTTTAGAAGATGAGCTGCGCGTGAAAAAAGTAGCGCAGCCGATCCTCGTGGCAGCGGTCGATTTGTGCAAAGACAAAACCCGCTACGACAGCGGCGCCACCTTCATCAGCGCGGGCAGTTTTGGCAAAGATTTTGAGCCCACAGTCGGTCAGTACCTCAAAATTTCTGGCAACGAGCTGGGTTTCCTGCATGTCATCCCTGATTCGCCAGCGGACAAAGCTGGTCTGAAGCGCGGCGACAAACTCGTCAGCATCAACGGCTGGTCAATTCCCAACACCAAAGATGCCGCCGCAGAACTGGGCAAACGCGCCGCAGAGTGGCTCAAAACGCCTTCGCCACTCATCACCGTCGTCTCGCGCACAGGCAGCGACAACACTTCGCAAACCATTCAAGCCAGCGTCACGCCCGTCAAAGCCTGCGATTTTCCCGCCTTCCTTGTGATGCAAGAGTCGCTCAATGCTTTTGCCGATGGCAAGAGCATTGGCATCTTTCGCGGCATGCTGCGCTTTGCTAACGACAACGAATTGGCTCTGGTGATCGGCCATGAGCTGGCGCACAACTTCATGGGGCATATCGAAGCCAGCCAACGCAACAACCTGCTCGGATCGATTGCCGAAATCATCGCCGCCAGCAAAGGCGTGCCTACGCAAGGCACGCTGGGCGCGGCGATTGCGCTGGCCTACAGCCCCGCCTTTGAAGCCGAGGCAGATTACGTCGGCCTCTACGTGCTTGCTCGTGCGGGTTTCGACATCAAAGACGCTCCCAAATTCTGGCGCCGCATGGCCGCTGCCAACCCCGCCGGCATCCGCGAACGCGGCATGATCGCCAGCCACCCCGCTACCAGCAGCCGCTTTGTGGCGCTAGAGAAAACCGTACAAGAAATCGAAGCCAAACGCGCCACTGGCCAACCGCTCACACCCGATCTGAAAAAATGAGCGTGATTGTTGACATTGCCGGGCTTGAAAAGCGCTACGGCGAAACCGCCGTGTTCAGCGGCGTGAATCTGCAAGTGCATGCCGGCGAATTCATTGCCATCGTTGGTGACTCGGGCGTGGGCAAATCCACTTTGCTCAACTGCATGGCGGGGCTAGATGGTTGGGATGCGGGCTCACTGCATGTGCAGGGTGCCGATTTAGGTGCGATGAGCGATGAACAGCTCGCTCTGTGGCGGCGCAGCGCGGTGGGCTTCGTCTTCCAAGCTTTTCATGTGCTCCCACATCTCGATGTGGCGCAAAACGTCGGCCTGCCCTTACTCTTGCTTGGCCACAAACCTGCGCAAATCACACCCCGCGTTGAGCAGATGCTGCAAGCGGTTGGCTTGCAAGGCTTAGGCACTCGCCTGCCACAGCAACTCTCTGGCGGCCAACTCCAGCGCGTGGCCATCGCCCGCGCCCTCGTGCATGCACCCGCGCTCGTGCTCGCCGACGAGCCCACTGGTAATCTTGATCCCAGCACAGCCGAGCTTGTACTCAATACACTGATTGAGCAAAGCCGGAGCAGCCAAGCTGCGCTAATCTTGGTCACCCATTCTGAAGCTGCGTCCTCTCGCGCAGATCGTGTACTGCACTTGACTTCAACTGGTATTGCTGCACGCCATGCTCCGCCTGCTGCCTAACTTCTCTTGGCAAGAGCTGCGCCAGCATCCCTGGCGCTATCTTGCGGCACTTGCCAGCATCGCACTCGGCGTTGCGCTCGCGTTTTCTGTGCATTTGATCAATGCGAGTGCTTTGAACGAATTTTCATCGGCGCTGCAAACCGTGCAGGGGCAGCCGGATGCGAGTGTGCGGCGCTTGGGGGGTGCGAGTGCTTCGGGTGGCTCGGCAAATTTTGATGAGTCTGTGCTAGAAAAAATTGCGGCGCAAGAGGCGGTTCAAATCGCCTAGCCCCGTGCTGGAGATGAGTACGTATGCCTTGAATGCAGCGGGGAAAAAGTGGCGCTGCGCATTGTGGGAATCGATGCGTTGTCGGTGGCGCAGATTTCGCCTGCCTTGATGCCGCGCGCCAAAAAAGAGGCAGAGCGCTTTGCTTTGTTTGCGCCGCGCCAAGTGTTTTTGAATGCTTCGGCGCAAGCGGCTTTGGGGGCGGATGAGCTGCGCATCGTGCAAGGCAGCCAAGTCGTAAGTCTACAAAGCGCAGGCACTGTGGCGGCACCTGGCTTGCCGCTCTTGGTGATGGATCTTGGCGCGATGCAAGATGCGCTACTCTTGCAAGGCTTTCTCTCTCGGATTGACCTGCGCTTGCAGCCCGGGCGAAATTCTGCGGATATTGCGTTGCCTGCGGAGCTGACATTGGCCGCACCAGAAGAATCGCTCTCGCGTACCGATCAACTCTCGCGCGCCTATCGCGTGAACATGACGGTGCTCTCACTCGTGGCGTTGTTCACGGGCGCATTCTTGGTCTACTCAGTGCTGACACTGGCGGTGGCCAAGCGCGGGCAGCAATTGGCTTTGCTGGGCGTGCTGGGGCTCACGGCGCGGCAGCGCATGCAACTGGTTCTGATCGAGGCGAGTTTGCTGGGCGCTTTCGGCGCGGCGCTGGGCATTGCCTTGGGAACGGCGCTGGCGGCGCTCGGCTTGAAAGCTTTGGGCGGCGATTTAGGCGGCGGCTATTTTTCTGGCAACACGCCTGCCTTGCAATGGAACGCATGGGCGGCGCTGCTGTATGCGGGCTTAGGCTGGCTGGCGGCACTGGTGGGCGCTTGGTGGCCTGCGCGGGCGGTGCAAAGCCTGCCCTTGGCTCAAACGCTCAAGGGTTTGGGTGCAGTGCAAGCGACGCAACGCACGCCATGGCTCGCTCTTCTTTTCGTAGCGCTTGGCGCAGTTTTCTCCTTAGCTCCACCGCTGTTTGGCATGCCTGTTGCGGCTTATCTTGCTGTCGGGCTCATCTTGGTGGGCGGCATGGGTTTGCTGCCTTGGGGCGTGAGTGCTTTGTATGACCGACTTTCGCCGCACGTGGCCGCCTATGCGCTACCCATGCTCGCGGTGGAGCGGGCGCGGCGCATGCGTGAGGTGGCGGTCGTCGCGGTGAGCGGTGTGGTAGCGGCGCTAAGTTTGGCGGTAGCGCTCACGATCATGGTGAGCAGCTTTCGGCTGTCGGTCAGCACTTGGTTGGACACCATGCTGCCCGCGCCACTGTATGCGCGGCTCACCTCATCGACGCAGACGGCTCAGGGCTTGTATTTTTCTGCTGACGTGGTGCGCAGCATCGCTGCTTTGCCGCAGGTAGATCGCGTTGAAGGCATTGCGCTGCGCAGTATGAGCGCCGATGCTGCGATGCCCGATGTGCAACTGATTGCGCGGCCTCTTGCTTTAGACAGTGCAGCGAAGGTCTTGCCTTTGGTCAGTGGCATTCATGCTGCGCCAGAAATGGGTGCGATTCCGATTTTTGTGAGCGAGGCGGTTGCGCAGTTGCATGGTGCTATTCCAGGGCATATTTTTAAGCAAAATTGGCTTCTAACCGGCATAAAATATGCGCCGAATGCTATGAATTCAGGAGTTAATCAACAGCCACCAGTTTTTATATTGCTGGCATTTGGCGTGATTATGTGCGGCAGTTTGGCTCTGTCGTGATGGATTTGGCCACCTATCAAGCATTGAGCGGCGATACGCGCATCAACGATTTGGCGATCTGGCCAAAAGCGGCTGCTGATTTGGCTGCGCTGCAAATGCAGGTACGCAAGAGTTTCAGCAGCGATGCGGCGCTTGCAGGCTTGCTTGAATTTGCCAGCAGCGCTGAGATTCGCGGCATCTCGCTCAAGATGTTTGACCGCAGCTTTGCCGTCACTTACTGGCTGCAAGCGGTCGCGATTGCGATTGGGCTGTTTGGCATTGCCACGAGTTTTTCTGCACAGGTGCTGGCGCGGCGCAAAGAGTTTGGGCTGCTCGCGCATTTGGGGCTCACTCGACGGCAAATTTTGCGGGTGGTGGCGCTCGAAGGCGCGGCTTGGACGGCGATTGGCGCAGTAGCGGGTTGCTTGCTGGGCTATCTGGTGTCTTTGGTGCTGATTCACGTGGTGAACCCGCAGAGCTTTCGCTGGACGATGGACATGAGCGTGCCCGGGCTGCGCTTGGCTGCGTTGGCTGTGGCCGTGATGCTGGCTGGCACGCTCACCGCATGGCTGGCTGGCCGCGCCGCCGCTTCGCAAGATGCGGTGCTGGCAGTGAAGGAGGATTGGTAATGCGCAGGCGACCTGTGCTCTTGCTGCCAGCTTCGCTCGCGCTGTCTGCGATGGCAACATCTGCAGATGCATTGCCAGCGCAGGCGCTAGTTTTCCCTCGCGACCATGGCTCGCATCCTGAGTTTCGCACCGAGTGGTGGTACCTCACGGGCTATGCCAATGCAGGCACATCCGACAAGCCGCGCCTGCTCGGCTTTCAAATCACTTTCTTCCGCTCCCGTATCGATGCCGCACAAACTCTGCAATCGCGCTTTGCCGCCAAGCAACTGATGTTTGCACACGCCGCGCTGACCGACATCAACGCACAAAAGCATTGGCACGATCAACGCATCGCCCGCGCGGGCTTTGGCATTGCGCAGGCCGCAGAAAGCACCACCGATGTGAAGCTACGCGATTGGTCATTGCAGCGTAGCGCAAACGGCGTTTACCACAGCCTCATTCAAGCCAAAGATTTCAATCTCGATCTCAGTTTTGAAGCCACGCAGCCCCTGCTGTTGCAAGGCAACGCAGGCCTCTCCCGCAAAGGCCCAGAGCTTGCCCAAGCGAGCTATTACTACAGCCAACCGCAATTGAAAGCCACCGGCCGCATCACCCACAGTGGCAAGCAGTTCAAGCTCACCTCTGGTATCGCTTGGCTCGACCATGAGTGGAGCGAAGAAATCCTGCATCCCGAAGCTCTGGGCTGGGATTGGATCGGCATGAATTTATTCGATGGCAGCAGCTTAACCGCATTTCAGTTGCGCCGCAAAGATGGCTCGGCGCTGTGGGCAGGCGGCAGTTTGAGAAGCGGCAATAACACCACGATTTTCGCGCCGCAAGATGTGCGATTCAAGGCCGGCACTACGCAAGAGGCCGTGTGGAAAAGTCCCAGCAGTGGCGCACGCTATCCCGTGCAATGGACAGTGAATACTTCTCGTGGCAATTTCAGCGTTCGTGCCCTCATGAATGCGCAAGAGCTAGACAGTCGCTCATCCACCGGCACGGTGTATTGGGAAGGTCTCGCAGATTTATTGAGCGAGCAAGGTCAACTCCTAGGGCGCGGGTATTTAGAGATGACGGGCTATGCGGGGAGACTACAAATCTGATAGCAGCTTACGCAGATTTTATGCTAGCTACTCGGTCATTTCTCTTTGATTATTGATCACGATAAAAATACTGCGCATAGCTTGCTTCACGTAGCGAAATAAAGGGGGAGGGCCAGCCGAAGGCCAGCCCGGAGGACATTCGCGCAGTGGGGCAAGCTGTGCACAGTATTCGCCAACAAAGCAAAATTCATGGCAACTCCGCATCCCCCATCCGCGCCACAATCGTCTGCGCACGTGATGATAAGTACGGTGAATTCGGTGTTCTCTCAAAAAACTTCGGTCTTGGCAACATGACAGCCAAGCGCGCAGCTTCATACGGCGACAAACGAGCCGCGTTCTTTTTGTAATAGTGCTGCGCCGCTGCTTCCACGCCAAACACGCCTTGCCCGAGTTCGACGGAGTTCAGATAAATCTCCAAAATTCGCTCTTTGGGCAAGAAAAACTCCAAAGCAAAGGTGAGCACGAATTCCTGCCCCTTGCGCAAGAACGTGCGCTCACCCGAAAGGAATAAATTTTTCGCCAATTGCTGCGTGATCGTCGAGCCGCCCACCACTTTGGGCGGTATCACCTTGCCAGTGCGCTTGCTGCGCCGCTGCGCCTGCTCTTCGGCGCGCGTATTGCGCTGCCAAGCCTTCTCAATCGCATCCCACTCCACCCCATCGTGATACGCGAAATCGCCATCTTCGCTGGCGATCACCGCACGTTTCATGTGATCGGAAATTTGATCGTAGGGCAACCATTGCTGCTTCCACACAAAGGCTTTGTCAGACTGCGTGGCCACTTGCCACACTTCAGAGCGCTCAAACGCGGTGGATTGCGGATCAATCCAGCGCATGCTGATGACGCGCAGAATGAAAAACAGTTGCAAAGCTAGCAGCGCCAGCAGCGCCCAGAGAAACAGTCTGCCGATTGCGCGCGTCATGATCAACGCGAAGTGAGTTTAGTTTCTAGTGTTTCATCGCGTGTAAATTTGAAGCGCGAGACTATTACCAACTGATCCGTATTAACGCGTAACTCTGAAGGAAACTTTTCAAAGGGTGCAGCTGATCTGGCAATCGTTAACGCTCTCTTGTCAAGTGCAATTATCCCTGAACTCTCTTCTACTTTGGTATCGATGATTCTCCCGTTGTAATCAACAGTCATGCTGATAATCAATTCACCATATAGTTTATTGCCAGCAATAGAAGGGAAATTTTCTGTACCTTTATCTTCAATCTTCCTACGCAGCTTATCGTAGTAAATAGCATCTACTCTTTCTGTAGTGCTGGGACTCACGATTCGTTTCTTGGGTCTTGAGCCTTCTATCTCTAACTGCTTTTCAATTGTGGCAACTCGATCATTTCCAAACCGACGGCGTTTCTCAGCATTGGCAGCTGCAATCGGATTCTTTACCACCTCGTCTGCGGAGTGTGTCGGCAAAGCATTCAACTCCGCCCTCCTTTGATTTAGAAGAATCATTCTTCTTTCAACCAACTCCTCAATTCGCTTTTCCTCTTCTTCAGCTGAGTCACCCACCTTTGTCAGCGAACTTCGCGGTAGAGGTGACTGTGTCATTCCCGCGTCTAAATCACCACCGCCAGCCAAAGAGGCTTGCGCAATCGCTTTGGCCACATCCGGCCGCTCATTGGATTTGGCATTGACCAAAATCACTTCGAGTGGCGTGTCTTGAAACACCCGATTGAAGCGCTCGGGGTCAACAAAGCGGACGGTGAGCAAGCCTGCGTGGACGATCAAAGAAATCGTCAGCGCAATGCCCAAAGTGCTCATGTCTCGGAAGAATCGCATAGCACTATATTATCCATAGCATTCGGCGCAGATTCAAGCGGAGTTTTCAGGGGATTTAGCGCTTTCTAACTCATCGCCAGAAGCCTCGTTCACATCCATCGCCAACTGCACGCCCACGCTGGCCTCCTCATCATCGTCTTCATCAGACGCATCAGTCGCCACATCCAAACGCTCGATCAAGCTGCCGCTCACATTGAGCATCAGTAAATCCATCTCCCCCACGCGCACCTTCACGCGCGCGCCACGCGGCAATTGCGCTGTGCCGGCCACAATGAGCACCAAAGGAATGTCTTCCGCGCGCACGAGGCCATCTTTCATCACGGTGGCTGTCAGCTCAGTGATGCCGCGCTGCTGCACATAGCGCATCGTCCAATAGCGTTCCATGCCGTTTTGGAAGGCGTTGTAGGCGGTGTAAGCCGTGTCAAAACCACTAACGATGGCAAAGAGTTCTGCATCTTTGGGTTTGAAAGGCGCAGCCAGAGCAGCCGTTGCACCATGGCGGGCGCAGGCAATAATCTGCCATTGGTTGACCAAATCGGTGTAGCGGCGCAGCGGCGAAGTGCTCCATGCATAGCTTTTCACGCCAATGCCCGCATGCGGCAAAGCCTTGGTGCCCATGCGCACTTTGACGCCGGGCGCAAGGCTCGCTTGTGAGCGATAAATCCCCGGCACGCCATACTGCGCCATGAGCTGCCCCCAAGTGCTATTGGCCAAAATCATCGCCTCGGCCACGATCAAATCCAACGGTGCGCCGCGCTTACGCACCGTGATCTCAACCGCCTCATCACCTTGCGGCGCATCGCCAAGAACCGCCACACGGAAGTTGTAATCTGGCCGGTTGAACGTCTCGGGTTTACCGCGAACTTGCTCCCGACGGGCTTTAAGATGACACGCCAAACGATATAAAAATGATAGCACTCCGCGCAGATTTTCTGCCGGCTGGCGGTCAATTTGGCTTGAAATTTGAGCTTCTGAAGAGCTACTCAACAGCCAAGCCTGCGTGACCACTTCATCGAGCTGATCATGTCGTAAGTTGTGTGCAATCGGCACGCGCTCGACGCGCGTTTCATGCGAGATCACTTCCAAGCTGCTTTCGTTGAGCGTCACATACAGCGACAGCGCCGGGCAATCGCGCCCTTCGGCCAAGGTGTAATGTTGCACCACTTCATCTGGCAGCATCGTGAGCTTATGGCCAGGCATGTAGACAGTAGAAAAACGCTCACGAGCCACTTTGTCGACCGGCGAATCTTTGTGTACCGCAAGCGCTGGCGCAGCGATATGAATGCCGACAATCACTTGCCCAGAGCCCAAACCTTGCAGGCTCAATGCATCATCAATCTCCGTCGTCTGGCTGTCATCAATCGAGAAGGCTTGCACAGACGCCAGTGGCAACTCATCGGTAATCAAAGGCGCTTGCAAAGCAGGAAACCTGACACCTTTGGGGAATTGGTCAAACAAGAAGCGCTGCCAATGGAATTCATAGGCCGAGGAAATCGCACCAGCACGCTCCAGCAAAGCCAGCGGCGCAATCTGCGCTACGCGAGAGGCTTCCACCACTGCTTTGTATTCAGGTGCATTTTTATCTGGCTTGAAGAGTATTTTGTATAGCTGCGCACGAATCGGTTCAGGGCATTTTCCGCCCGCCAGTTCTACGGTCCATTGCGTTATCAAAGCGAGCGTTTGCTTTTTCTTTTCAATCGCGGCAAGCGCCTGCTGAACGATCTCAGCGCCTGCTTTCTTGAACCGCCCTTTGCCTGAACGACGGAAATAGTGCGGCGCTTGAAATAAACACATCAAACTGGCCGCCTGCTCCACTGTGCTGGCTTGGTCGTTAAAGTAATCCCGCGCCACATCGGCGAAGCCAAATTCATCCTCGCTGGCAAACTCCCAAGCCAAGTTCACGTCCATGCTGCTAGCTATCGTCTGCGCTTGCTGCATTAATACTGCGGGAGAAGGCTGCTCAAACTGCAACAACGCCTGTACATTTTTCAGCTTGACGCGCTTACCAGAATCCATTTCTACTTGCATGCTGCTCTCGGTCTGCGACAACACGCGGGCAGCAAGAAATTTGCCACCTTCTTCAAATAACACGTACATGAGATTTACTTTTTATCTAACTCAGCGGGTACTGAAAACAGCCCACCCAACTGCGTACCAGCCACATTGAAATCCACCGAGAAATTGCCAGGTTTGACGATGGTCACCGAGCGTTCGGCTTCTTTAACCGCCTTCTCCTCTAGCGTTACATCGCTGGAGAATTCGTAGTCCAAATCAAGCAAGCTCACCGTAGGTACAAAATCGTCCGGTTTTTCAGAACGCTGCCCCTCTAGCGCATCAAGCAAAACAGGTGCGCCAGCGCTTGCAGGCAGGAGCTTCGCTTGCGCCGAGCTGTATGTTTGCTCCAGCTGCGAACGAGTCTCCAGCAATTCAAACAAATCAAACAGGTCATGATAAGCAGGCAGTTGAACCAACTTGCGCCCGAGCATCGGGCCGATCAACCAAGCAGCAATCACGTCATGTGCGGCTGAAGTGCCTTGTGCCCAAGCAGCACATAACTCACTTGCAGCACGGGAATAACCCACCAAACCTAACACATTGGCATTAGGCTCATGCCAATACGGCGCCATGCGATTGAATTGCAAACGATATTTCTTGCGCATGGACTCAAAATCCTCGCGTAACTCAAGTTGTTCACACAATTGCATATATTCCAAATAGGCCCAAGCGCAGGTATCGACATGCGCCTCGATGTGCTCGTACAAAAGAACTAAAGCAGCCTCAGGTCGTCCGAGCACAGTCAAGCCGCTGACGGCAGTTCGCAATTCCAGCAGATGCTCGACCGCGCTGTCTGCGCTCAGGGGCTTGACGCGCGTTTGCTGTAGCAACTCAATATTGGCGCGATCTGCATCATGTCGCTCGAATTGCGCAGCTTGTAATTGAGCCTTCAATGCATGCGCCAGTTGCTCTTGCTCAAAGACTTCACGCGCCTCGTCATCGGGCAACCACTGCATTTCTTGATGCGCATCTTCAGGGTGCAACATGGTGGACGGCATCTCCGTCATGATTGCCGTACTGCCTAAGCCTGTGCTGCTGTGTGAGGAGGCGATAGCCTCTTGTTGCGTTCGCCGCAGCAATATGTTGCGCAGCACCCGGCGTGATTTATCAAGGAGCGATTCCTGGTGGGTGCTAGCGATAGCTGCAAGCTCGCAGGCTTGCTGCAAATCGTGATCGCTAACTGGCAGTTGCGCGGTTTGCCCATGTAGGCAAAGCCTCTCTAACTGGCGTCGCTTGCGTCAATTGCCGTCCGCTCGCGTGGGCGGAAGGTCGACCGTTTTAGTAGTGTCGCCTTGTTCTGGTAGACCTGATAAGTCAGTTGCAAAGTCGTCGGCAAAATCTGGCAGGTCTTCTAGCTCCTGCACCAATTGATCATCAAAGGAGCATGGGTTGCTTGGGTTGTTGGTCTCGTCTGTGGCGCAGCATGTGCAGAATTAGAGTGTTTGACCTCAAATTTGTCAGGGGGTTGGAGCGCTGAGGGCGGAGTGCTTGTCGTGTTGAGCTGATGTGGCGCGTGAGTTTGTTGTGTCTGTATTGCGCCCGTGTTGCGCATCCCAAGGTCAAGAGGCGGCAATTGCGGCTGCGCCTCCTCACCCCATTCAAAGGTAGATGCCTCAGCCCAATCTTGCAGCTGCTTGTCTTGCAATTGCAAGCGCCTGCGACGCTCTAGCAACCACAACCCACCCAATCCCAATAAGCTCGCAGCACCTGCGTAAACCAACGGATGATTCCAGCGGTTATCTCGATCAATGATGGCCTGCACTTTCAAGGCTGCCAGTTCTTCTTGCGCTTTTTGATGATCCACAGCCAATTTGTCGGCCTGCGCCTTGGCTCGCGCTTGCTCTGCTTGGCGAAGCTGAATTTGTGCGGGCTCCTCACTGAGGCCCTCCCAGAGTTGCCGTGCAGATTCCCGATCCAAAACAGGCTGCTGCAGCGGATTCAACTCCAAACTGCTGCGCAGCACAGGCTGAATCGCTTGATCAGTCGCTGTCGGGTCTAGCAAGATCAAGCGTGCCTGTGCATCTGTTGCCGACAAAACAGGGCGTGGTGCTACAGGAGGCGTATTGCTCATGGAATGCCGCTACCAAGCAGGTAGCCAGCGCGAAAAACCAGAGGGCGCTAGCTCGACCTGCTCAAAACTCACCACCTCATAGGCTTGCGGGCGCGCGAGCAGTTCGCGCAGCAGCAAATTATTTAGCGCATGCCCTGAACGGAACGCACTATAGGAAGCCAGCAGGGGCTTGCCCAAGCAATATAAATCGCCCATCGCGTCCAAGATTTTGTGCTTGACGAACTCATCGTCATAGCGTAGACCGCCTTGGTTCAGCACCCGATAGTCATCCATCACGATGGCATTATCCAAACCACCACCCAGGCCCAAACCTTTGGCTCGCAAGCTTTCAACATCTTTAGTGAAGCCAAAGGTACGTGCGCGGGCTATATCACGGGCGTAGTTATCTCGTGATAAATCAAACTCTACATACTGCCCAGTGGCATCCACGGCTGGATGGCCAAACTCAATTTCAAATTTCAGCTTAAACCCTTCAAACGGATCGAGGCGAGCCCACTTGAGCTGCTCGCCTTCGCCTTGCTTGACTTCGATGGACTCCAGCACGCGCACAAAACGCTTCGGGCTTTGCTGCGTCACAATTCCGGCACTTTGCAACAAAAAAACGAAGGACGCCGATGAACCATCCAATATGGGCACTTCTTCGGCAGTAATATCAATGTACAAATTGTCCAAGCCTAAGCCGGAGCAGGCCGACAACAAATGCTCAATAGTTTGAACTCGCGCCGAATGCCCAGGCGCTGTGATACTGGTGGCCATGCGCGTATCTGTCACCGCCACCGTGCTCACAGGAATGTCCACAGGTTCGGCCAAATCCACCCGGCGAAACACAATACCCGTATCCGGCGCAGCAGGACGCAAGCTCAGTTCCACGCGCTGACCGCTGTGCACGCCAACGCCAACGGCATTTACGAGGGATTTGATGGTTCTTTGTAACAACACAGCACGATTCTAGTAGACAAAAAGTAACAAAGCGCACTGGTTGAGCCCAGTGCGCTTCTCAGGTGAAAGGAATTGAAACTTTAATCGGCCTGCTTGCGCAAAAAAGCAGGGATTTCCAAATCATCCATACCGCCAGCCGACAAGGCATCCACCTTGGCCGTAGCCTGTGTGCGGTTGGTGCGCCACACGCTCGGAATTTCCACACCGCTGTAGCCCGGCTGGGCTGCGCCGATACCCATAGCAGCACCGGCAGGACTTTGGCCAACCACTTGATTCACGGTAGGAATGCTGGGCATGCCAAATGCATCATCAGTGCCCGTGCGCACCACTTGCATAGGAGGCGCAGTGCGGCGAGCGCCTTGACGGGACAAACCAGTCGCAACCACCGTCACGCGAATATTGTCGCCCAAGCCATCGTCATATGCCGTGCCGTAAATCACATGCGCATCAGGCGATGCGTAGGCGCGAATTGTGTTCATCGCAAGCTTCGATTCTGACAGTTTGAGCGAACCCTTGGCCGCTGTGATCAAGACTAGTACGCCTTTGGCGCCCGATAAATCAATGCCTTCCAACAGCGGGCAAGCCACTGCTTGCTCCGCCGCAATACGCGCGCGATCTGGGCCGTTGGCTGCTGCCGTGCCCATCATGGCTTTGCCCGGCTCACCCATCACCGTGCGCACATCCTCAAAGTCCACGTTCACATGGCCGGGCACATTGATGATTTCAGCAATACCGCCCACGGCGTTTTTCAGCACATCGTTGGCATGCGCGAAGGCTTCGTCTTGCGTGATGTCGTCACCCAACACCTCAAGTAATTTCTCGTTGAGCACCACAATGAGCGAATCCACATTGGCCTCTAATTCAGCCAAGCCGGAGTCTGCATTGCTCATGCGACGGCCACCCTCCCATTCGAAGGGCTTGGTGACCACGCCCACCGTAAGAATGCCCATCTCGCGAGCGACTTTGGCAATCACGGGGGCTGCACCCGTGCCTGTACCGCCGCCCATACCTGCAGTGATGAAGAGCATGTGCGCCCCATCAATGGCTGTACGAATCTCGTCTTCAGCAGTGTGTGCACTGTCGCGGCCTTTTTCTGGCTTACTGCCAGCGCCCAGACCAGAAGTGCCCAGTTGAATCGTCTTGTGCGCCGCGCTGCGAGCCAAGGCTTGCGCATCGGTGTTCGCAGCGATAAATTCCACGCCCTGCACCGAGCAAGCAATCATGTGCTCCACAGCATTGCCGCCGCCGCCGCCCACGCCAATCACCTTGATTTGCGTGCCTTGGTTGAACTCTTCCACTTCAATCATTTCAATTCCCATGTGATATCTCCTTCAATGTGTGTTTCAAGTGTTGATAGATAGGTTGACCGACTTGGCTTGTCGCCGGGGCCAGCACCGGGAAGTCGTGGTGGGCTTGCGCCTGCGAGGTACAGTTTTCTGAACATCAGAAATTCCCCACCACAAAATCTTTGAAGCGCGAAAAGGCCGTTTTCACCGAGCCACTTTTTTGCGCCACTTTGTAGCCGCGCATGCGAGCCATGCGGGCTTCTTCGAGCAATCCCATCACGGTGGCTGCTCTCGGCTGCGCCACCATATCGGCCAAGGCCGCGCTGTATTGCGGAATGCCTCGGCGGACGGGTTTGAGGAAAATATCTTCGCCCAACTCCACCATGCCCGGCATGACTGAACTGCCGCCTGTGATCACGATGCCAGAAGACAAAACTTCTTCGTAACCCGAATCGCGAATCACCTGCATCACCAACTGATAAATCTCTTCCACACGCGGCTCAATCACACCGGCCAAAGCTTGCTTGCCCAACATGCGTGGGCCGCGATCACCCAAGCCCGGCACTTCCACCTGCGTTTGAGGATCAGCTAAAAGTTGCTTGGCGCAGCCACTTTCCACCTTGATGTCTTCCGCATCTTTGGTGGGAGTGCGCAGTGCCATCGCAATATCGCTCGTAATCAAATCGCCCGCAATCGGAATCACGGCCGTGTGCCGAATCGCGCCGCCTGTATAAATCGCAACATCGGTCGTTCCTGCACCAATATCAATCAATGCCACGCCCAAGTCTTTTTCATCGTCCGTCAAAATAGCTTTGGCAGACGCATGCGGATTGAGCATGAGCTGCTCAACTTCTAAGCCACAGCGGCGCACACATTTGATGATGTTTTCTGCTGCACTCTGAGCACCAGTCACCAAGTGAATCTTGGCTTCCAAGCGAATGCCGCTCATGCCGATCGGTTCACGCACATCCTGCCCGTCAATCACGAATTCTTGCGGCTCGACCAGTAGCAAGCGCTGATCAGTAGAAATATTGATGGCCTTGGCCGTTTCCACCACGCGAGCCACATCGGCAGACGATACTTCACGGTCTTTCACCGCCACCATGCCGCTTGAATTGATGCCGCGAATATGGCTGCCTGTGATGCCGGTGTACACGCGGCTGATCTTGCAATCGGCCATCAGCTCGGCTTCTTTCAAAGCCATCTGAATGCTTTGTACGGTGGCATCAATGTTCACAACCACACCGCGTTTGAGGCCATTGCCCGCGGCCACACCCAAGCCAGCGAGTTTCAACTCACCGCCTGCCAATACTTCGGCCACCACCGCCATAACTTTGGAGGTACCAATATCCAAACCAACGACCAAATCTTTGTATTCTTTTGCCATGTTTGCCTCTTAGCGCGCCTCAGGCACATTCGCTGTGGTGGACACCCCGCGCATGCGAATGGCGTAACCTTGCGCGTGCCTCAAATCCACCGACTCAATTCGATCCAAGCCTGCACGCTGGTAAGTGGCCAACACCTGCCGCTGCGTGGCTAAAAATTTATTCAACCGCGCGAGCACTTGCTCTGTCGAGCCCAAGCCCAGCTCCATTTCTGCCCCACTATCCAATAGCAAAGCCCAAGAGCCTTGATGGGAGAGATTGAGCTGCTCAACCGTGGCATCAAAAGGCTTAAACACGGATTGCAATTGGCGATACATCTTGAGCATCTGCTGCGATTGGTTATCCACGCCTACTAGGCGCGGCAAGTCATCCGTCTCAGCCTCGCCTGTATTGGCTTCAAAAATTTCGCCATGAGTATTGACCATGCGCGACTCCGTGTCTGCGCCCCAAAATCCCACGCTGCGGTGCTCTTCAATCGTGATGCGCAAACGATTCGGAAACTCACGGCGCACCGTAGCTTTTCGCACCCATGGCACGGACTCAAACACGTTGCGCACCTGCGCCAAATCAGTCGTGAAAAAATTGCCACTGATGCGCGAGCCCACATTGGCTTGCAAAGACACACTGCTGTGATGGGATGTATCGCCCTCCACCACGATCCGCGCAATACCAAATATCGGATGCGCCAAGGTCCAACGCGCAAACATCGTCATCGCCGCCAAACACGCCAAAATCGCCAAGCCCCAAGCCGCCCAATTCATCAGGCGCACGTCCATTGGCAAGGGCTCAGATGGATGCAGCATCGCAGCGTTCATCCGCGCACTCCATCCAACGTCGCTGTTTCCAACACACGCACACACAAATCTTCATAGCTGATGCCTGCTGCCTTGGCAGACATCGGTACCAAAGAATGACTGGTCATGCCCGGGCTGGTGTTGATTTCCAGCAAGTACGGCTTGCGCGTGGCTGCATCAATCATCACATCCGCCCGCGCCCAGCCTCTGCAATCCAAGCTGCGATAGGCTTTGAGCACGATGTCTTGAATGTGTTTTTCCTCTGCTTCTGGCAAGCCGCTCGGAACGAGATACTGCGTGTCATTACCAAAATACTTGTTGTGATAATCGTAGTTGCCCGCTGGTGCAACGATACGAATCACAGGCAAAGCCTGCGCTTGATCGCCTGAGCCGATCACAGGAACGGTCACCTCATCGCCCGCAATGAATTGCTCACACAGCACCATGCGGTCATGCTTGGCCGCCAATTGATAGGCGGGATCGCATTGCGCAGATTCTGTGATCTTGGACAAGCCAATCGTCGAACCCTCACGTGCCGGCTTGACGATCATGGTGCGCCACCCACCGCGATCTGCGCCAATGCAGCACGCGTTTCTTGTCCGCTGTGCACCATGCGCCAATCGGGCGTAGGCAAATTCTCAGAGCGCCACAAGCGCTTGGTCATCACCTTATCCATCGCCAAGCTCGAAGCCATGACCCCAGAGCCGGTGTAAGGGATACCCAACAACTCCAAAGCACCTTGCACCGTGCCGTCTTCACCATGACGGCCATGCAATGCAATAAAACAGCGAGCAAAGCCCTCGCGCTTGAGCTCACTCAAATCACGCTCTGCCGGATCAAAAGCATGCGCATCCACCCCTTTGGTGCGCAAAGCCGCCAGCACACCCTGCCCCGACATGAGGGAAACCTCACGCTCGGAGGAGGCGCCGCCATACAGCACTGCCGTTTTTCCGAATAGGTTTGATTTGCTCATATTTTTAAAGTGGAATCGCACATGATTATTACCCAAGATGCTCCTATTTTTGTAGCATTTTTTGCTGGCATGTTCATTTCTGTGGTGTTTTTGCTATTGACTTCATAGCAACCAGCTGGCTGGGTACAGCGCCAATCGAGCCTGCGCCCATGCAGATCACCACATCTCCCGGCTTTGCCGCATCGACGATGGCCTCAGGCATTGCATTAATCGATCCACAAAAACAGGCTCGACCTTGCCCGCCACGCGCAAAGCACGAGCCAGCGCACGACCATCCGCCGCCACAATCGGCGCCTCCCCAGCGGCATACACTTCACTAAGCAATACCAAATCAGCGTCGCCAAGCACCTTGACGAAATCTTCAAAGCAATCGCGGGTACGGCTATAGCGGTGCGGCTGGAAGGCCAAAATAATGCGCTGCTTGGGAAATGCGCCCCGCGCGGCAGCCAGCGTGGCCGCCATCTCCACGGGGTGATGGCCATAGTCATCAATCACCCGGAAGCTGCCAAGGCCGTTTTCGGTTTTCACCGTCACATCGCCATAGCTTTGGAAACGCCGGCCAACGCCTTTAAAGTCAGCCAAGGCTTTTTGTATCGCCTCATCCGGCACGTCTAGCTCGGTGGCGATGGCTATGGCAGCCAATGCATTGCGTACATTGTGTTCACCCGGCAGGTTCAAGGTAATCTGCAAATCGGGCAAGCTCACACCGTTGCGGCGCAGCACCCTGAAGTTCATCTGCCCATGTGCGGGTTGAACGTCCACAGCTCTCACCTGTGCACCTTCATTCAACCCGTAGGTTGTGATCGGCCGCGCAATCTGCGGCAAGATGCTTTGCACCCCGGGGTCATCCACACACAGCACCGCTGCGCCATAAAACGGCATGCGGTGCAAAAATCGACAAACGCGGCCTTGAGCTTGTCCATGCTCTGGCCATAGGTGTCCATGTGATCGGCATCGATATTCGTGATCGTCGCCATCACGGGCAGCAAATTCAGAAAAGAGGCATCCGACTCATCAGCCTCCACCACGATGAACTGCCCTGCACCCAGCTTGGCATTTGCCCCTGCGCTGTTCAAACGCCCGCCAATCACAAAAGTGGGATCTAAGCCTGCCTCGGCCAAGACGCTGGCCACCAGCGAGGTGGTCGTAGTTTTGCCATGCGTGCCAGCAATCGCAATGCCCTGCTTCATGCGCATGAGCTCAGCGAGCATTACTGCACGCGGCACGATGGGGATGTGTTTTTGACGCGCGGCCAGCACTTCTGGGTTATCAGGTTTGACGGCAGTTGAGGTGACGATGCAATCGGCATTCAGGATATTGGCTTCTTGATGCCCCACCGAGGTGGTGATCCCCAAAGATTGCAAGCGCTTGAGCACAGCGCCATCACTCACATCCGAACCTGAGATCGTATAACCCAAGTTCTGCAAGACCTCGGCGATGCCGCTCATGCCCGCGCCGCCAATGCCCACGAAATGAATATGACGAATCGCGTGCTTCATGATTTTTTCCAGTCAATTCCTCGCAGGCTTTCGTCACCTGCTCAGTTGCATCCGTTTTTCTTAAAGAATAAGCCTTTTGAGCAATAGATATATGCGCTGAATGCTCACTATTTTGTAGCAATTGGGCTAGTTTTTGAGCGGTCATTTCTTGCTGCGGCAACAAGATGGCAGCGCCCTGTAAGGATAAAAACTGCGCATTGCGCGTTTGATGATCATCCACGGCATGCGGAAACGGTACCAAAATCGCAGGCGCGCCAACTGCAGCCAATTCACTGACTGTAGAAGCTCCAGCGCGACAAATCACAAGGTCTGCCTGAGCAAAAGCGCTGGCTGTGTCGGCAATAAATGGCGTCAGTTCAGCTTTGATGCCGCTGGCCTCGTAGCTCGCATGCAAGCCATCCATTTGCTTCTCACCGCCTTGGTGAATCACCCCAGGGCGCTTATGCTCAGGAATCAATGCCAATGCTTGCGGCACAGTTTCATTCAAGGCTTTTGCACCTAAACTGCCGCCGACCACGAGCAGTTTTTTGACTCCCACTCGCTCGCTCAAGCGCTCCTGAGGAGGTGCTTGCTGTAGGAACTCTTTGCGCAAAGGATTCCCAATCCACACGCCTTTAGGCAATGCATTCGGGAAGGTTGTAAAAATACGATCTGCCACACCCGCCAACACCTTATTGGCCATCCCAGCCACCGAATTTTGCTCATGCAAGATCAATGGCTTGCCCAGCAGAACAGCCATCATGCCCGCAGGAAAGGTGATATACCCACCCAAGCCCACCACCACATCGGGTTTGACGCGACGGATGACTTGAATGCTCTGCCAAAATGCTTTGAGCAACTGCATCGGTAGCAACGCCAAGCGCAGCACACCTTTGCCGCGCACGCCAGAAAAATCAATCTGCTCGAATGCAAAGCCACGCGGCGGCACGAGGCGCTGCTCCATGCTGGCGGGGCCGCCAAGCCAATGCACGCGCCAGCCCTGCTCACGCAAAGCCTCAGCCACTGCCAAGCCAGGAAAGATATGCCCGCCCGTACCGCCAGCCATGATGAGAGCAGTCTTCAAGCGCGACCTCCGCGCATCAATTGTTTGTTTTCGTAGTCCACGCGCAAAACCACCGCCAGCGCCACCAAGTTCAACAAAATCGCCGAGCCGCCGTAACTCATCAGCGGCAAAGTCAGACCTTTTGTTGGCAATGCACCCAAATTCACGCCCATGTTGATGAAAGGCTTGAAAACCCATCCAAATACCCACGCCTTGCGCCACCAAACCCGCAAACACCCGATCCAGCGCAATTGCTTGGCGACCAATGTGCATGATGCGACGAACGATCCAAAAAAGATGCCAATGACGAACAGCACGCCGATCAAGCCAAACTCTTCACCAATCACAGCCAGTAAAAAATCAGTGTGCGCCTCGGGCAGCCAATGCAGCTTCTCCACACTGCCGCCCAGCCCCACGCCAAACACCTCGCCTCGCCCAATCGCAATCAAAGCATGCGAGAGCTGATAGCCCTTGCCCAAGGCATGCTTTTCATCCCACGGATTGAGATAGGCAAAAATTCGCTCGCGACGCCAGTCTGAGAGCCACACCATCGCAGCAAAAGCGAGCACCATCACCGCTGCAATCAAGAAAAACATGCGGGCATTCACGCCGCCTAAAAATAAAATCCCCATCGCAATCACCGCGATCACCATGAAAGCGCCCATGTCTGGTTCGGCCAACAGCAGCAATCCCACCACGCCTACCGCCACAGCCATTGGCAACACCGCGCGGAAGAAATGCTCTTTCACCTCCATCTTGCGCACCATGTAATCAGCGGCGTACAGCAGCACCGCAAATTTGGCAAGCTCAGAGGGCTGAAAATTCATAAAACCCAAGGAAATCCAGCGTCGCGCACCATTGACCACTTTGCCAAAACCAGGAATCAAGACCAAAATCAACAGCAGCAGCGAGACAACAAACAGCCAAGGTGCCACTCGCTCCCAAGTCTGCAAAGGAATTTGAAACACCAGCAACGCCACACTCAGTGCAATCACCAAAGAAAAGTATGTCGCAACAAGAAGTGCGTATGGCTGTATTTGGCAAAGCGTGGGTTATCCGGCAAGGCCACCGAGGCCGAATACACCATGATCAAGCCCCAGAGCAGCAACGCCGCTATCGCCCACAGCAGAGCTTTGTCCACGCCCATCACACTGGCCATGCCTTTACTCGCGCTGCCCAGATCCGTGCGTACAGGCAGAGTTGAGCTGCTTTTGAAAGCGCCCGCCATACTGCTGAACGCCTGACTCAAGCGATCGCGCCAAGAGCTTGCCTTGGATGCGGATGCGTTCATCCCAAGCTCTCCATGCTGATGCCGGCATCTTGGGCAAGTGCTTGAACGGCATCCACAAACACCTGCGCTCGATGTTCATAGTCTTTGAACATATCGAAGCTCGCGCAAGCAGGAGACAGCAACACTGCATCACCCGGCTTTGCCAGCGTGGCTCCTAGCTTCACGGCCTCTTGCAAGCTCGCAGCCTGATGCGGCAAAACACCCCTGCCTTCAATCGCTTTCGCAATCAATTCAGCATCACGCCCAATCAACACCACCGCGCGAGCGAATTGCGCAATCGGCGTGGCCAAAGGCGAAAAATCTTGCCCTTTTCCTTCGCCACCCAAGATCACCACGACCTTGCGATCAGCGCCGAGGCCAACAAGTGCAGCCACCGTCGCGCCCACGTTCGTGCCCTTGCTGTCGTCGAAATACTCCACCTCGTTGATCATGCCAACGGGCTCCACGCGATGCGGCTCACCCCGGTATTCGCGCAGGCCATATAGCATGGGCGAGAGACTGCAACCGGCCGCGCTGGCTAAGGCCAAAGCGGCCAAGGCATTCATCGCGTTATGCCGCCCGCGAATGCGCAACGCATCCGCTGGCATCAAGCGCTGTAGGTGAATCTCCAGCTCATCACCTTTGCGGCGCTTTTGTGTTTCATCGGCTTCCATCGCACGCACCAGCCAAGTCATGCCATTGACTGATTCCAACCCATAGTCGCCCGGGCGCTGCGGCAGATCAGCGCCAAAGCTGATGTCTTGCCTGCTGCACTTTGCCTTTGAACGTTGGCGCACGCAACGCCATGACCTGCGCATCATCACGATTCAGAAGCATCGTGGGCGCTTCAGGGGAAT
>JAAUOI010000191.1 GCA_012036375.1 Allobrachymonas sp.
AGGCAGTGGTAAGACGCTCATTGCACGGGCAGTTGCAAACGAGACTGGTGCCTTCTTCTTCTTGATCAATGGACCAGAGATCATGAGCAAGCTGGCCGGTGAGTCAGAGAGTAACCTGCGCAAGGCCTTTGAGGAGGCAGAGAAGAACGCACCCAGCATCATTTTCATCGATGAGATTGATTCGATTGCGCCAAAGCGTGAGAAGACCAACGGCGAGGTGGAACGCCGAATCGTCTCACAGGTGAGCTTCCGTGCTTCTTTCACGTCTGCTAAAACCGTGTGCAGCAGGATTGCTTTGGGTCGTCTTCTTGCATGCATGCAAATGTATCTCACACGGGGTCGGCATGTGCCCATTCTGGCTGGGCTTCAGATCCTCGGTTGCCACTGTTGCACTGACATAGTACTCAGTAAGCGCTTTGCCAGTGCCCTCCAATCAGACAGCCAGCCAACTCACCCAAGTCTTCCATGGTTGATAATTCAATACACTGTCAGCCTGCTGATGGGTTGTTTGGCAGCTGTGCAGTGGTTTGTGGCACTCTGTGCTCCTCATGCAGTCCTTCACACGTTCTCAATTGTAGCTCCTACAATGTTTCCACTGTTGGCTTCAGCTGTTGCCGGGAACAGTGCTGGTCTGTTCTACCCAACAATGAGGTCAACCTTGACCCTGCTCCCTCCTCTTGAGATACATGAATGCTGGGATGTTGCAACACCAGACTAATGCTGCAGCTGCTCACTCTGATGGACGGGCTGAAGTCTCGCAGCCATGTGATCGTGATGGGCGCCACCAACCGCCCCAACAGCATCGACCCCGCTCTGCGTCGCTTCGGGCGCTTCGACAGAGAGGTGGACATCGGCGTGCCCGACGAGGTGGGCAGGCTGGAGGTAATGCGCATCCACACTCGCAATATGAAGCTCGATGACAATGTGGACTTGGAGCAGGTCACTCGTGAAACCCACGGGTGTGCTGTCCTGGGTTCTTGGGTGCTGTACATGCTTCCAGCCACCCCAACATGGCTCCTCTTCGCATCAATCCCGTACCTCTGTCCTGATGTAGGTGTTGCATATCCTCTCAATATTTGATATGTGGAGCATGCGTGCAGGTATGTCGGCGCAGATCTTGCAGCTCTGTGCACAGAGGCTGCACTGCAGTGCATTAGGGAGAAGATGGATGTTATCGACTTAGAGGATGATGAGATCGACGCTGCTGTCCTCCAGCGGATGCGCGAGCATTCCGAGTTCGTCCGAGATGGCGAGGCCGATGCGGGCTTCGCCGTGGTCGATGCCGGCTGCACCTGGCTCAACGTGCTGCAAGCTACCCTGCCGTCGCAGACGCCGCCCGTGCTCACCGGCCTGCAGGGGCTCTCGGTCGGCGGCACGCTCGTGCTCGTCTCGCACGACTATCGCCAGATCGACGGCGAAGGCCGCGACCGCCTGCGGTTGCGCCCGCGACCAAGGAGGCTGCCCCCTGGTCCAATCGGCCGTTTCGAGAAACCCGTTCCCGCGTTCGCCTCCTACAATCTGGAGGTTCAATATTATCCGCGCTTCGCGACCGCCTATTTCGATCGCGGCATCGTGCTGCACAGCGTCGGCGTGCTCGATCGTCCATTGACCGACATTGCCCCGGTCAAGCGCGCCGCGGATCCGAAGAAGACGAAGAATGCCGCACCGGCGCCGCGCAAGCCGCTGTCGCTGCCGCGTTTGGCCGAGATGCGCGCGCGCGGTGAAAAATCAGCATGCTCACCGCCTACGACGCGACCTTTGCCAGCGTGATGGATGCTGCGGGGTGGATTGCATTTTGGTGGGCGATTCGCTGGGTATGGTCTGCCAAGGGCTGCCGAGCACGGTGCATGTGAGCTTGGAGACCATGTGTTATCACGTAGAAAGCGTCTGGCGCGGGCTGCAGCGCAGCAATGGCACGACTTGGCTGATTGGCGATTTGCCTTTTGGCAGCTATCACGAGAGCAAGGAGCAGGCTTTGCGCAGCGCCACTGCGCTCATGCAGGCGGGGGCGCACATGGTCAAGCTCGAAGGTGGCGGCTGGACGGCGGAGGTGGTGCGCTTTCTGGTGGAGCGCGGCATCCCGGTGTGCGCGCATTTGGGGCTCACGCCGCAAACTGTGCATGCGTTGGGCGGCTACCGGGTGCAGGGCAAAGGCGATGAAGCGGCGGCCACCTTGCGCCGTCATGCGCACGAGCTGCAAGATGCGGGGGCGCAGATGCTGGTGCTGGAGATGGTGCCGCATGCATTGGCTACTTCACTCACGGACGAGTTGAAGACCTGCCACACGATTGGCATTGGCGCAGGCAATGGCTGCGCGGGGCAGGTGCTGGTATTGCATGACATGCTGGGCATCAACCTTGGGCGCATGCCCAAGTTCGTGCACAATTTTTTGGCGGAAACGCAGGGCGATGTGAAGCAGGCGTTTGCGAATTACGTGAGTGCCGTGAAAAACGGTGCGTTTCCAGACAATGCCAAGCATGCTTGGTGAGTTTTAAATTTCAGATGTTCAGGGAGAGTAACGAATGAAGATTTGCAAAACCATTGACGAGCTGCTTACTACGCTAGACGGTAAAAGAAGTGCCTTCGTGCCCACGATGGGAAATTTGCACAGTGGCCACATCGCGCTCATGAAGATGGCCGTGCAACACAAGCAAAGCGGCAAAGCAGACACCACCGTGGCCAGCATTTTCGTCAACCGCCTGCAATTTTTGCCGCATGAAGACTTTGACAGCTACCCACGCACCTTCGAGCCCGATTGTGCGCAGCTTGAAGCTGCTGGCTGCGACGTGGTGTTTGCGCCGCTGGAAAAAGATATGTATCCCGAGCCGCAGGGCTACAAAGTGCATCCACCCGCCGGTCTCGCCGATATTCTGGAAGGCCAGTTCCGCCCCGGATTTTTCGTGGGCGTGAGCACCGTCGTGGCCAAGCTGTTCCATATCGTGCAGCCGCGCATCGCCATTTTGGCAAAAAGATTATCAGCAGCTCATGGTGATACGCAACATGGTGCGTGAAATGGCCATGCCCATCGAGATCATCGGCCACGAGACAGAGCGTGCGGCAGATGGTTTGGCGCTCAGTTCACGCAACGGCTATTTGAGCGAAGCCGAGCGTCAAGAGGCCGTGCAACTGTCCCTCGCGCTCAAAGCCTTGATTGCACAGCACGCCAGTCACCCAGACCAGCTAGCTGCATTGGAGGCAAAGGCAGTTGAGCAACTCAACGCCCGAGGCTGGCAAACCGACTATCTCACACTGCGCCGCCGCAGCGATTTGCAAGCGCCTACCGCGCAAGACAGCGCAGGTTCGTTGGTCGCCTTGGGTGCTTCACGCCTAGGCAAAACCCGCTTGATCGACAACTTAGAATGCTGATTTCAGCATTCCGTTCACTATCAATACCATAGCACTTCGCGCATATTCCATGCCGGCTAGAGGCCGATTTCTCTTTAAAATTGAAAGGTGTTACCATCTTAGCACCTCAAAGCCTTTTTGGAGCCGCATTCATGACGACAACCACCTCACTCAAACTGCCTGAAGAACTCAAAGCGCAAATCGCCGAAGCCGCCAAACAAGAAGGCAAAACTGCGCACGCTTTGATGGTTGAGACGCTGCAAACCGCAATGAATGAAACACGTCTGCGCAATCAGTTTTATCAAGAGGCGCTTGAGGCTTACGAAGAGACCAAAGCATCCAATATCTGCTACAGCCACGAAGAAATGACGAAATGGATGCGCGCACGAATTCGCGGCGATAAAACTGTGCAGCCCACACCGCAAGCCTACGATCCAAGCAAGCCCATGCGACCAGAACTCTTGAAGAATCGCCGCTAGCATGGCTACGATCAACTACACGCAAGCATTCAAAACCGATGTAGAAAGATTGTTAGATTTTTTATTGACCAGTCATCCAGAAGATGCAGACGGTCTTTTAGAAATCATCATTGATGGGCTTGAAACGCTGAAACACCATCCGCGAATTGGCAGAATTTACAGCAATGGCTTGCGAGAGCTGGTCATTTCCAGAGGCAAATCAGGCTATTTAGCGCTTTACGAATACAACCCCATACTAGATCGCGTTGATATTTTAAGAATTCGTCATCAGCGTGAATCTGGCTACCGCCCCATCGAATAAAACCATGAAAACCACATCTCAGTCACAACTCCCACCCGGCCTGCACCCCGAAACGCTGGCCGTGCGCACCGCCATTCCCCGAAGCCAGTATGGTGAAAACTCCGAAGCCCTGTATCTCACCAGCGGCTATGTGCAGCCTGATGCGCACACTTCTGCGCAACGCTTCTTAGGCGAAGAAGACGGCTACACCTATGGCCGCGCCGGCAACCCCACGGTCACCAGCTTTGAGATGCGCTTGGCCGCCATAGAGGGCACAGAAAGCTGCATGGCTACCTCATCGGGCATGTCAGCCATCATGCTCATGATCTTCACGCTGCTGAAATCTGGCGATCATGTGATCATTTCGCAGTCCATGTTTGGCTCCACCATCAAATTGATTGGTACGGAGTTTGCGCGCTTTGGGGTGGAGTCCTCCATCGTGGCGCAAAGCGATGTGGCGGCTTGGAAAGCGGCTGTGCGCCAGAACACCAAAATTCTGTTTGCAGAAACGCCCACCAATCCACTCACCGATGTGTGCGACATTCAAGCGCTGGCAGATGTTGCACACAATGCCGGTGCCTTGCTCGCAGTCGATAACTGCTTTGCCACACCTGTCTTGCAGCGCCCGATTGAAATGGGTGCAGACATCATCATGCATTCGGGCACGAAGTATCTCGACGGCCAAGGCCGCGTGATGGCAGGCGCACTCTGCGCGAGCGAAAAACTCGTCAAAGAAAAATTCCTGCCCGTGATGAAAAACAGCGGTTTGATCCTCGCGCCATTCAACGCCTGGGTACTCATCAAAGGCTTAGAGACGCTCGACATCCGCATCCGCGCCCAAAGCGCCAAAGCGCTGGAGATGGCCAAGTGGCTGGAGCAGCAGCCGCAAATCGCGCGGGTTTACTACCCCAGCTTGCCTAGCCATCCACAGCACGAATTAGCTATGAAGCAAATGTCAGGCAACGGCGGTGCGCTGCTGTCTTTTGACGTGAAGGCGTCGTCTGCCGAAGAAGCCCGCCAACGCGCCTTCCACGTCCTCGACAGCCTGCAAGTGCTCTCACTGTGCACCAACCTCGGCGACACCAAAACTCTACTCACCCACCCCGCCAGCACCTCTCACGGCAAACTCTCCGATGCTCAACGCAGCGCCGCCGGCATCGGCCAAGGCATGATCCGCATGGCCGTCGGCTTGGAGCATGTGGGCGATATGCAGGCTGATTTGCTGCACGGTTTGAACACACTGTAATCTAGACTTACCGTGAGGGCACTGTAACTTGCGGCATCAGTTCCAGCTTGGTGGCTCTGCGAGCGAATCTTTTGTCATCAAAAGTAATCAGGCTCGTGCAATGGCTGCTCAAAGCGCAAGTGCAGCGCATCAGCGAAATCGAGCCCTTGCAAATGATCTTGCAAAGCGCTGAGCACCTCCGTGCTGCGCTCCAGCGTCATATTTTGCAAGCCCGCCAAATGCTGCAAGACACGTGCAAACTGCACTGCGCTGAAATCATAAAAAGCCCGCATCACCCATTCCAACTCTAGCGTCACAGTCAGCGGCACGAATAAGGCTGGATTCTCTTCAAACACCTTGCGTGCAATCGGCTGCTGGCGCACAGCCTCTGGATCACTTGGGTCATTTACATAAAACCGTGCAATCACATTGGTGTCTAAACTAATCATCTCTGCGCTTTCATGGCATTGGCCACATCAAAATCGGCCAAGCGCCTTCCCTCTTTAGCTTTGGCGGTCAACATGCCAAAACCCTCATCAATCGCCGTGCGCTGTACTTCATGACGCAGACTGACGCGCAAACCGCTGCCCTCCAGCTCAAAATCTAGCTCGGTGCCGGGCTTGATCCCGAGCATTTTCCGATACGCCGCCGGTATGACGACTTGGCCTTTATCTGACACAGTAGAAGCAAGCATCTTTAACTCCTAAATTTCTTACTTGGTAAGACTTTGGCATCAGTGTACTTTAAAATCCAGCCCATGACAACTGCTACCTGCACCCCCATCCGCACCCGTATTGCCCCCTCCCCCACCGGCTTTCTCCATTTGGGCACCGCCCGCACAGCCCTCTATTGCTGGGCCTTCGCACAACATCACAAAGCGCTCGGCGCTGATGCGCAATTCATCCTGCGCATTGAAGACACCGATGAAGCC
>JAAUOI010000007.1 GCA_012036375.1 Allobrachymonas sp.
GCGTGAACATCACCTACAAAGTGCTCTACAACGATGCCGTGGCCATGACGGGCGGGCAACAAGTGGGCGAGCGACCTGAGGGGCATTCGGTCAATCAGATTGCGCATTCACTCGTTGCCGAAGGCGTGCAAAAACTTATCGTCGTCACAGATGAACCAGAGAAATATTCAAGTGCTCGTCTGCCAGTAGGCGTAGAAGTCAAGCACCGCGATTTGATGGATGACATTCAACGCGAATTTCGCGAAATCAAAGGCACAACCGCCATCATCTATGATCAAACCTGCGCCACAGAAAAGCGCCGTCGTCGTAAGCGGGGCACTCTTGTTGACCCAGCCAAAAGAGTCGTCATCAACGAGTTGGTCTGCGAAGGTTGCGGCGATTGCGGCGTGCAATCGAATTGCATGAGCGTCGAGCCGCTAGAAACCGAATTCGGCCGCAAGCGCACGATCAACCAAAGCACCTGCAACAAAGATTTTTCTTGCGTTAAGGGCTTTTGCCCAAGCTTCGTTACCGTCGAGGGCGAGCTCAAGAAGAAATCTAAAACAGGTAAGGCCAATCCCTTTGAATTAGGTGCACTGCCTAATCCAACGATTGCAACCATCCCCAGCGGCACTGCTTGGGGCATCGTGGTCGCAGGCGTGGGCGGCACGGGCGTCATCACCATCGGCCAGCTCCTGGGCATGGCCGCGCACATGGAAGGCAAAGGCATCGTCACGCAAGACGCCGCCGGCCTCGCGCAAAAAGGCGGCAACACCTGGAGTCATGTGCTGCTGGCCAACACGCAAGCCGATATCGCCACCACGCGCGTCGCCACCGCCAGCGCCGATTTGATCTTGGGCTGCGACCCGATGGTTGCCGCCAGCAAAGAAACGCTGGCTCGCATGCAGCTCGGCCGTACGCATGTCGCGCTCAATGCGCACGGCTCGCCCACCGCCAGCTTCGTGCTCAATGGCAATTGGCAAAACCCCTCCGAGCGCTGCGCCGCCGCGATTGCAGAAGCTGTCGGCGCGGAAGGCATTGGCGCATTCAACGCCGACGCCGCCGCGAGCAAACTCATGGGCGACACGCTCTACACCAATCCCATGATGCTCGGTTTTGCTTGGCAAAAGGGCTGGATCCCCTTGGAGAAAGCCTCGCTCATTCGCGCCATCGAGCTCAACGCAGTCGCTATCGACAACAACAAAGCCGCCTTCGAATGGGGCCGCCGCGCTGCGCACGATTGGGCGAGCGTCGAAAAACTCCTGTCTCCTGCGCAAACCATCGAATTCAAAAAGAAGGACAGCCTGCAAGACATGATCGCCAAGCGTGTCGAGTTTTTGACGAACTACCAAAACGCCACCTACGCGCAAGAGTACAAAGCCTTTGTTGATAAAGTGATGGGAGCAGAAAATGGGGTCAGATCAGAATTCAGGACGACAACCTTATCGGCGACCTACCACGGTGAACGAAATTCTGCTCTGACCCCACTTTCTGGTGCGTCCGGCGCGAAATTACCATTAACAGAAGCCGTCACAAAATACCTCTTCAAACTCATGGCCTACAAAGACGAATACGAAGTCGCGCGCCTGCACACGGACGCGGCGTTCCACGACAAAGTCAAAGCCATGTTCGAAGGCGAAGTCAAACTCAGCTATCACCTCGCCCCGCCCCTGCTCAGCAAAACCAACAGCAAAGGCGAATTGCAAAAGCAACCCTACGGTGCATGGATGCTCAGCGCATTCAAGCTCCTCGCCAAAATGAAAGGTCTGCGAGGCACGGCTTTCGACATTTTCGGCAAAACCGAAGAGCGCAAGATGGAGCGAGCTTTGATCGCCGAATACCGCGCAAGTATCGACAAGCTCCTGCCCAATCTCAACGCATCCAACGCAGCCACAGCCCTAGAGATCGCCCGCATCCCCGAGCAAATCAAAGGCTTCGGGCATGTGAAAGAGCGCAATGTCGTTGCTGCGCGGGCTAAGTGGGTGAAGCTGGAAGCGGAGTTTTCTTCTGCGCCTTTGGCCAAAGCTGCTTGATTTTCTGCCGACCTTACCGTTCGGGCTGAGCTTGTCGAAGCCCGCATACCGATTTCACGCAACCCGCTCGCCTGCTACGGAACGTGCCCGAAAAAGCCGAGGGCTTTCCTGTCGGCATTCCTACCCGCAAGCTCCGAGCTGCGATCTTTTGTAGCGTGATTGCCTTGGTTGGCCGCGCTCAACTAGGAAAGCCTTCGTTTTTCAGACCCATCCCGCAGCGGATTTATGGGATGGTGCGTTGTTGCAGGCATATTCCTCAAGTTTTTCAGGCTTTTTGAGCACTTTGCCGGCGTATTTATTGCGCCAAATGCTATTAATTTAGTAGTTAATTGACTTGCAAAAAAGATACGTTTTCGTATATACTTTAGGCTATGTCAACCATCGCCAAAGTCTTCACCACAGGAAACAGCCAAGCGATACGCCTGCCCAAGGCGTTTCGCGTGGATGTGCGCGAAATGTGGATTTCAAAGAACACGGGCACTGGAGAAATCACGCTGCGCCCCAAGCCCGAGCAAGATGCGCTTCAAGCCTTGCTTGCTGAGCTTCAGCAGTTGCCGCAAACCGCAGATTTCATCCCGCCACGCGATGATGCGCCCCGCGCAAACCCATTCGAGGACGCGCAAGCATGAGCCTGCGCTACCTGCTCGACACCAACACCGTCAGTTATTTCATCCGCCGCAGTTCCAGCCCGCTCGAAAAGCGCATGACACTGGCCTTAAAACAAAACTGCGCCGCCATCTCCACTCTCACCCGCGCAGAGCTGCGCTACGGCCAAGCGCTGATGGATGCGCAAGACAAACGCCGCAGCATGATCGACTTACTGCTCCAACAATTGCCCCACTTACCGTGGACGCTCGAAGCCGCGGATCAATACGGCCAAATCAAATCACAACTCAAACGCACTGGCGAACCCATCGGCGAGATCGACACCCAAATCGCAGCACATGCGTTGGCTGAGAGCTTGATTTTGGTGACGCACAATACACAGCATTTTGAGAGGGTGCAGGGGTTGCGAGTTGACGATTGGTTTTAAAGGATAACAATATGCATTTCATTAAACTTCAAAACTACACAAGGCAACAAATCCATGATACGGTCGGGGGTGACCTACAAAGCTACCTGCCGCATCGTGATGGACATGTCGTTTGCGGCTGTTTTGATCCGGCGCTAAATGCGCGTGCACCATTTGAAATCGATGTGGGCAATAGTCCAGATGTCATTAAGTATGCTGAGCGTTTTGTAAGTCAAACTGATGCTGTTCCTATTTTTCTCAAGCGAAGCAGCTCAGAGTGGGAGTATGTCGGTGACTTTCATTCTGTAAAGCTTGAACGCAGTGAAGAAGATCTCTACGCTTTTAAAGCCTTTCGCCGCCCCGATGCTGTTGCGGTTCTGTATTTGGCCGAAAAAGAGTTGATGGTAGAAAGTGAGATACCTCCACTAGATGTGAATGACACAGTTGCCGATGAAGGACGTAAAAGGTATTACACACACTACTTAAGAGAGCGAAGTCCTATCTTGGCGGAAGCAAAACGCCGCGCATTTAGAGCAGAGCATGGGCTTCTCTATTGCGAAGCTTGCACTACATCTGAAGATAAGTTTCCACCCGGACTGGCTGAATCATGCTTTGAGGTACATCATCTTCGACCGTTGGCAACTAATACTGGGGTGGTGCGGACAGGCCTCAACGACTTAGCAATAGTTTGTGCGAACTGTCATCGCATGATTCATCGTTCTGAGCCGATGCTATCACCCAGCGATCTTTTGACTGAATTGAAAAACTTCCAATAGAGATCCAACCAAGGAAAGCACGGCTGCTTGTTGAGGCAACGCCGGTTGAATCACTTCTTGCCATACGTCGCATCATGATCCGGCGGAATGGCGATGAAGCACATGAAGTTTCCTTTTCTATACGCGACTGCGCGGCGTGACTGCGTGATACGCAAGGAATAGATGGCTTCGATGCCTTGTGGGGGATCAAGGGTATAGATTTTTTCCCATTTCAAACCCTGATCGCGATAGACCTGCTGCCAGTCCATCTGAATGATTTTTTGTAGCGTGTTGAGCGCCTCGTTACGCAGGGTTTTGTCCAAGCTCAGCAAGTTACGCTGGAAGCTTGGTGCGTTGAGATCGAGCAGGACGTTTTGCGGTGCGTTGCTGCGTGTGGCCATCGATCATGTCTCCAAAGATTTGATGTGGGTCGGTGGCTCGTGGCTCATTCTGCGCAAAGTAGCGCAGCCCCTCTTGGATAGAAGCTTGTGCGTCTGGTGTATGCAGCCAGAGCTCATTGTCTGGGATGACACGCGCTGTACGCACCAGCCAAACACCGGGTTCACGCTCTTCAACAAGAACCTGACGCCCTGCGTTTTCTTTTCCAAGTGAGATTTGGCCGTTAATTCCAACGACTTTGACACTGGTCTTTGTTTCATTCAGCAATGCGTTCATGAGGTTTCCCATCCTTTCAAGCATTCTCCAGTCGCGCCTGGATACCGCGTGTGTAAGTTGTGAGTCGAAACAAAACTCAGGCTTTAGTCTAACCTAAATTTAGGAAAATAGTGCATTAGTATTTTAAGCAAACCGAAAGCATGCCAACTATCTCCACCCGCTCCGTGATGGGTCTGAAAAAACGAAGGCTTTCCTAGTCGAGCGCGGCCAGCCAAGGCAATCACGCTACAAAAGATTGCAGCTCGGAGTATCCCAGTTGAACCCCGACAGGAAAGCCCTCGGCTTTTTCGGGCACGTCGCGGAGCAGGCGAGTGGGTTGCGTGAAACCTCAAGCTTGCCAACCAATCAAAGAATCAACCCGCAGCTCGCTTTCCCAAAATCTCAAACGCTGGCAAGGTTTTGCCTTCGAGCACCTCTAGGAACGCCCCGCCGCCGGTGGAGATGTAGCTGACTTGTTGTTCTATGCCGTATTTGGCGATGGCTGCTAGGGTGTCGCCGCCGCCTGCGATGCTGAAGGCTTCTGAATCGGCGATGGCTTGGGCGATGGCTTTCGTGCCGCCTGCGAATGCGTCGAACTCAAAGACGCCGACGGGGCCATTCCACACGATGGTGCCGGCGGCTTTGAGTTTTTCGGCGAGCAGCTGGGCGGTTTTGGGGCCGATGTCTAGGATGAGATCGTCGTCGGCCACTTCTGTGGCGGCTTTGACTGTGGCTACTGCATCGGCTGCGAAGGTTTTGGCGCAGACGACATCGATGGGGATGGGCACTTCTGCGCCTCTGGCCTTCATGGCTTCGATGACGGCTTTGGCGCTATCGAGCAAATCAGGCTCTGCCAGAGATTTGCCGATTTTCAAGCCTGCTGCGAGCATGAAAGTGTTGGCGATGCCGCCGCCGACGATGAGGCCATCGACTTTGGCAGACAAGGCTTGCAAAATCGTGAGCTTGGTAGAGACTTTGCTGCCTGCGACGATGGCGACCAGCGGGCGCTTAGGATTGGCCAAGGCTAGCGAAATCGCATCCATTTCCGCAGCGAGCAAAGGCCCGGCGCTGGCTATTTTTGCGTATTGGGCGATGCCATAGGTCGAAGCCTCTGCGCGGTGGGCGGTGCCGAAAGCGTCGTGAACGAAGATGTCGCACAGCTGAGCCATTTTTTGCGCCAACTCGGGGGCGTTTTTCTTTTCGCCTTTGTTGACACGGCAGTTTTCTAGCAAGATGACTTCGCCGGAATTCACAGCGACGCCATCGACCCAATTCGAGACGAGCTTCACGGGCTTGCCCAGCAGCTCACTCATGCGTGCAGCCACGGGCGCGAGGCTGTCTTCGGGCTTGAATTCGCCTTCCGTGGGGCGGCCGAGGTGGGACGTGACCATCACAGCTGCGCCAGCTTTGAGCGCCATCTCGATGCAGGGGATGCTGGCGCGGATGCGGGTGTCTTCGGTGATTTTGCCAGAGTCGTCTTGCGGGACATTGAGATCGGCGCGGATGAAGACGCGTTTGCCCGTGGCTTGGCCGGAGGTGCAGAGATCGGAGAAGCGGATGAATTGCATGATGACCTTGGGGAAACTAAAAAAGGAATGCCGAAAGACAGGAACACAGAAAGCGCAGAAATGACGCAGAAAACACAGAAAAAATCCTATGAAGGTTTTGGCTGTTTCTTCTTCTGCGTCTTCTGTGTGATTTCTGTGCTTTCTGCGTTACCTGTATTTTAGGTCGCCAGCATGACACCCGAAGTACGTCCCCGCCTTGTAACCGGCAGACTTGCCCTCAAGTTCCTACAATACGTATTCAAATCTGAAAGAAATAATGGTTCCGCACCTCATCACCGCCACCAATAGCCCGATCAACGAATTGGAGCAGCGTATTCTGGACAGCATGCCGGCCATTGAGCGCTGGTTTCGTTTGGAGTGGATGGAGCACACGCCCCCGTTTTATAGCTCGGTGGATGTGCGCAATGCCGGCTTCAAGCTCGCGCCCGTCGATACCAATTTGTATCCCGGCGGTTGGAACAATTTGACGGAGGAGATGCTGCCGCTGGCTGTGCAAGCGGCGATGGCGGCGATTGAGAAAATTTGCCCAGATGCAAAAAACTTGCTCGTGATTCCTGAGAACCATACGCGCAATATGTTCTATTTGATGAACGTGGCGCGACTGGCTCGCATCTTCAATATGGCGGGGCTGAATGTGCGCCTTGGCTCGATCAACCCGGAGATCAAAGAAGCCACGCGCATTGAGCTGCCCAATGGTGATTCTGTGTTGCTAGAGCCCACGCTGCGCATCAAGAGCGATTCGGGCTTGGGCAAAGGCCGCTTGGGGCTGAAAGATTTTGATCCCTGCACGATTCTCTTGAATAACGATTTGAGCGCAGGCGTGCCCGGTATTTTGGAAGACATCCACGAGCAATTCCTTTTGCCGCCTCTGCATGCGGGCTGGCATGTGCGCCGCAAATCGCAGCATTTCAGGCGTATGAAGAGCTCACCAAGCGCTTTGGCAAACTGTTGGGCATTGATCCGTGGCTCATCAACCCGATGTTTGCGCAATGTGGCGAGGTGAATTTCCACGAAGGGCTGGGCATGGATTGCCTGCGCTCGAATGTGGATGCTCTGCTCACAAAAATTAAGCGCAAATACAAAGAATATGGCATCAACGAAAAGCCTTTCGTTGTGGTCAAAGCTGATAACGGCACGTATGGCATGGGCATCATGACAGTGCGCGATGTGAAAGATTTGGAAGAGATCAATCGCAAAACGAAGAACAAAATGAGCACCGCAAAAGATGGCATGGAAATCAGCCAAGTCATCATTCAAGAAGGCGTGCATACCAATGAGCGTGTGAACGCCGCCGTGGCTGAACCCGTGGTTTACATGATGGATCGCTATGTGGTGGGCGGCTTTTATCGCGTGCACTCAGAGCGTGGCGTGGATGAGAATTTGAATTCTCTAGGCGCGCAATTTGTACCGCTGGCGTTTGATAAGTCGGCGCATATGCCGCAGCCGGGTGCGAAGCCGGGCGCGAGTGTGCCCAATAGGTTTTATATGTATGGCGTGATTGGGCGCTTGGCGATGTTGGCGGCCAGTTATGAGCTGGAAGCGACGGATCCAGAGGCTGAGGTTTACGAGTGATTTTGAGGCGTTTTAGGCCTCTAGCCGGCATATAATCTGCGCAAAGTGCTACGAAATTTATAGTGTGCTAAGTCCTCACCCTTCACTGCCCTCTACCCGAAGCGCCTACCGTTGCGTGTGTGGTTCACCGATATTTTTTCGCAACAGTCAGTGTTTGTCGTGCAGCCGTGCGCTTGCTTATGAGCCGGGCAGTGCGCGTATGGTGGCGCTTGAGGTGAGTGGGTCTCAGCATCTGAATGCTTGGTTGATAGAGGGCGATACCAATGGCCAGCGCTATGCACGCTGCGGAAATTTCAAGCGTGCCGCAGGCTGTAATTGGCTCGTCGCTCTGAATTCCGCACTGGGCAACGAACACGATGAGGCGCTGTGCATCGCTTGCAGCTTGAACCGCACCATCCCCGATCAAAGCCAGCCTGAGAACGAGCTGCTTTGGGCGCGAATGGAGCAAGCCAAGCGCCGCTTGGTGAGCCAGCTGCTGGGCTTGGGTTTACCCGTGCAGCCGCGCTTTGCAAATCCACGCTTTGATGAGCCACTGGGTTTGGCGTTTGATTTTTTACGCGAGTGGCCGGGTCAACCCGTGACCACCGGCCATGCCAGCGGCGTGATCACGATCAATGCGCAAGAGGCCGACGATGCCGAGCGTGAGCGCATTCGCACCGCGCTGCATGAGCCCTATCGCACCTTGCTCGGCCATTTGCGGCATGAGGTGGGGCATTACTACTGGGAGCGCTTGGTGCTATGCAGCCCCGTGGCTCGTGCACTTTCGCGCGTTGTTTGGTGATGAGCAGCAAGACTACAACGCGGCATTGAATCGGCACTACGCGCAAGGCGCACCGCTCAACTGGCGCGAGCGCCATGTGAGCGAATATGCCAGTAGCCACCCTTGGGAAGATTGGGCCGAGACGTGGGCGCATTACCTGCACATTCGCGATGCGATGAACAGCGCAGACAGCTTCGGTTTGACGGCTGATGATGTGGAGTGGCATGCGCAGCCCTACAACCTTCATGCACTGTGGGACGCAACCCGCCCAGGTGCAGGCGCTTATCTCAAGCTGATCAATGATTGGCTGCGCATCACCAGCGTGCTCAATGAGTTGTCTGACAGCATGGGGCAGCCGCCGTTTTATCCGTTCACGCTGCCCGCGCCCGTGGTGGCTAAATTGCAGTTTGTGCATGAAGTCATTGCGCAGGCTAACCCAGGCTAAGACATTTGTTACGCAGCTTGCATTGACTATCAATTCAGTAGCATTCTGCGCAGTATTGTTGCAGGCTAGAGGTCGATTGAATGTAAATAAACAGCTTCAAACGTCACACAGCCCACAGATTGTGTGAGATTCACGAGGCTGAGACAACAGTTGGCAAAACTGCTTGTTTGAAGCGCCAAGCTGGGTTGAAATCGACTTCCTTTCAATGACTCAAGGAGTTCGAGATGACTTTTTCTTCCCCACCCACAACGTCTAAGCGCCAGATGCTCAAAGCACAGCGCAAATTCGTGACTAAGCATTTCAATGCATTAAGTATTGGCATCGTCACCACGGCAGCGCTGCACATGAATCCCGCTTTTGCGCAGATGACAGCGCCCGCCACCAAGGTATCCGAGATGACGGCTAAAGCGCAAGAAGCCTTTATGCGTGCCGATAAAAATGCAGACGGTAAGCTCAGCAAAGAAGAGGCTCAAGCGATGCCAGCAGTGGCTGAAGTGTTTGACAAATCTGATGTGGACAAAGATGGTTTCTTGTCCAAAGCTGAGTTTGCGGAGGTAGCCAAAGAGTAAGGCCAACCTGCGCTTTGGAGCCGCAGGCTGGATCGTACCTTCGATCACAGGTTCTTAGGCAACAGTGTTCGTCACCGTCACTTTCACTGTTGGATCCAGTCTGCGCTTCAATCCGAAAACTTTCGCATTGAAGATCTCCAAGTTTTTCCAAAACTCCAGCTCTTCCAAAATCGGATTCAAAAAATTCGTCACTGAGCAATAGTGTGAATTCTTCTCACCGCTGTGGTGTTTGGCATGGTGACGTTGGGTTTGCAGAAGTTTGAGCTTTTGCAGCCAAGTCACAAAGCGGCCATTCTCATGCGGTGCGCTGTGCGCCCATTTGTGCACTTGGTTGGCATTTGCACTCACCAGTGCAAACAGCCACACATGCCAGCTCAGCAGCTTCATCCACCAAGCACCGCAGACCACGAGGACGCTGGCAAGCACCAAATCCCAAGAGCTAGCCCACCAACCGCGCGAGACAAATGCCCTAGGTTTCACATGATGCTCAATATTGGCTTCGCCAATCCATTTGCCAATCACCGGGGTGTCTTTGCGTGCATAGGCATCTTCTGCCCAATGCACTAGGCCTGACATGAAGTCAGCCACCAACACCACACCCACAGCCTGCAAAGCAATGGAAGTACTCATACATCTTGCGGCGAACCGCGAACCTTTCACGAGTTGAACAATACGCCCGAGAAGCTCAGGCCAGTGCATTGTTGTCGTGAAAATGCGCCTTGGATCAGCGCCGATGCAAAGTAGCGCGGCGTGATACTGGGCGGCTTATGCGGTGAAGCTGCACCTCCGTTTCGCGTGGCTCACACCCAGAAACTGAGCGCCCAACCCGCTGCCGCACACAGCGCGATCACGCGCTCAATGCCCCATTGCCGCATGAAGAGCAAGAGCGCAGCCACAATCATCAGCGCAAGAGCCGCCCAGTCGATGCCTGCTTTGCCGATCACGGTATGCTGAATAAACAGCAAGGCAAGTGAAGCTATCGCGCCCACCACGGCGGCGCTGATGGCTTTGAGCGGGCCCGTGAAGCCCAGCTTGCCATGCGTTGTCTCAACAAACGGGCCACCGGCCAAAATGAACACGAAGCTGGGCAGAAAAGTAAACCATGTGGCCACCACCGCGCCCATGCAGCCCATGACAAACATGGCCGCGCCGATCAGGTGCGCGCCTGAGCCCAGCCTTTGCACTTCCAGCGCCTGCCCCACATAGCCGACAAACGCCACGATCATGATGAGCGGCCCCGGCGTGGTCTCACCCAGCGCCAAGCCGGCCATCATTTGATCGGGGGTGAGCCAGTTGCTGGCCACGGCTGTTTGCGTCACATACGGCAACACCGCATAAGCGCCGCCAAAGGTCACCATCGCCGCTTTGCTGAAAAACCAGCCCATCTGCGTGAGGCTAGCTTGCCAGCCCTGCGTCGCCACCAAAGCGCCGAAACTCAGAGCCCACAGCCCCAAGCCCATGAGCACGACACGCAGTAATTGGGCTTTGGAGAACAGTGCATGCGCGGGTGTGGCCGTGTGGTCGTCAATCAGATAACTTGCCTCGCTCGCCTTGGCTGCCGCCCCATGCCCGCCGGCCTTGAACTGCTCAGGAAAGCGCTTGGCCGCGATCCAACCCACCACGCCAGCGAAAAGCACGATCCATATAAAGCTGATTTTGAGCACTGCAATTGCTATAAAACTCATAGCTGTCAGCGCAAGTAATACGCCGGCTATCTGCCGATTTTGCTTAAAATTCGGCATCCGTCTTGCTTGCCACACGCCACAAGGCCTGCAGCACAATCGCCGCCACCGCGCACTGCACACCCCACAGAACCGAAGCCACCGCAGGCACCTGCCCATACACCACATAGACCCAAGACAACGCTATCAAAATAAACAGCGATGGCAAGACAAATAGCCCGCCCGCCACCAACGCGCCCGGTGTGCGGTGCATCAGCCAGCCGATGTAGGTGGCCAGTTGCTGTGCTTCTGGCCCGGGCAACACCATGCAGTAATTCAGCGCATGGTTGAACCGCGCCTGCGAAATCCAGCGCCGCTCATCGACCAACTCGCGCTGCATGATGGCAATTTGCCCCGCCGGCCCACCAAAGCTGATGAAGCCCAGCTTGAGCCAGAAGAGCAGGGCTTGGGTGAAAGAAACCGGTGAAGGTGTGCTCATAAGTGATGTGTTCGTTTATGACTGACGTGCTTGCTCGGCTTGGCGGCGCAATGATGCGAGGTTGGGCGCAGGCGCTTGCTGCCATACATGCTTTTCGCCGCGCCCCAGCTTTTGATCAAGGCACCAAGCATACAAAGCATCATAGATTGGCATCATGGCTTCTAGCATGGCGGCATCGTTGCCAGCATGCAGCCGCGCCATGCCTTGCGAGATGGCAAGCAAGCCTGCGCAGGGCGGCTCCAGCGCCAGCAAGCCCGTGTCTGTGCCGCGAACGATACGTGCAAGCAAAGCCAGCGCGGGCGTATGCAAATCGACTGATTGAAGCAGCGCATCAAAGCTGCATTGATCACCAACGTGGGTGATCGCCGCGCCCACGATGTCATAGGCTATCGCGCCAGTGGCCTGCGCATGCGCGAGCACCTGCGCATCGGGCAAATATTCAAACACCGCTTGCGGATCGATCCAGCGGCGCACCAGCCACGGACAAGCAATGCGGTCAATCTTCGGGCTGGCGCGGGTCACCCAGCGCGAGCGTCCAAGGCCGCTTAAATTCCAATCAGGGCGTTTGCGCCAAGTGGGTAGCTCTGCTCTGCGCCAGTGCGTAATGTCCGCCGCTGTGTCAACGCCATCTTCGCCCCCTTTGATGCCGCCAGCAAGCGCGTATGCATCAAATCCAAACCTCGCAAGGCATGCATGGCGTTGTCGCTCACGTTGTGGCCATAGACGCAGTACACAACGATAGGCTGATGGCGTTGCGCCGCGTTCGCAGCCGCCCAAGCCGCCACATCTTGCGGTGCACAGCGCTGTGCACCCGCGATTATTTGTGAGCTGGCTTCAAATGCTGGATCGCGCTGCACGTCAAGCAACACGGGCGCTTGCGCGGTGCCAAGGCGAGGCAATAAATCAATGGGAGAAATTGAAAACGGAGAAGTCATTGCGGTGTCCAATAAAAACGTCCTGAAATTCAGGGTGAAGAGCGCTTGGACGGGACACCGTCTATCTCGATTGAGCTTCGGGAGGCTTTAAGTCCCGATGTATAAAGTATAAACGGATTTAGCGCAGTGGATCAACGTTGAAAGGCAAACACAGCCGTGCTCGCGCGAGCGTTGGGCGCAAAGCTCACTTGCTCGCCTTCTTGCCAGCCAAACGATTCTTGGATGCGCAGTTTGTTTTTCTCGGCGAGCTGCTCAAAATCTTTGAACGTGCCCACGCGAATATTTGGTGTGTCATACCACTGGTAAGGCAAGGTCTTTGTCACGGGCATTTGGCCTTGCAATACTTGCAAGCGATTGGGCCAATGCGCGAAATTGGGGAAGGCAACGATACCCAGCTGCCCCACGCGAGCCGTCTCCATCAGCATGGTCTCGGCGTTTCGCAGGTGTTGCAGGGTATCGATTTGCAGCACCACATCAAAGCTCTGATCGCGGAACATCGACAAGCCCGCATCCAGGTTGGCCTGAATCACATTCACACCGCGCGCGATGCAGGCATGCACACCGTCATCGCTGATCTCCACGCCATAGCCGGTGCAGCCGCGCGTGGCTTTCAAATGCGCCAGCAGTGCACCATCGCCGCAGCCCAAATCGAGCACATGCGCGCCTTGAGGGATCATCTTCGCAATGCGTTGGTGTAAGGCTAAATTGCTCATTGACCATCATCCAAGCTGCGCTGAATGCTCTCAAAATAAGAGCGTACAGCATTCATATAGCGCGAATCGTCGAGCAAAAACGCATCATGACCATGCGGCGCATCGATCTCGGCATAGCTCACATCGCGGCCATTGTCGAGCAGGGCGCGCACGATTTCGCGTGAGCGGGCGGGTGAGAAGCGCCAATCGGTGGTGAAGCTCACGAGCAGAAATTTTGCCGTGGCATCAGCGAGCGCTGCGCTTAAATTGCCACCAAATTTTTTGGCGGGATCGAAATAATCCAAAGCACGAGTGATCAACAAATAGGTATTTGCATCGAAGTATTCGGCGAATTTATCGCCTTGGTAGCGCAGGTAGCTTTCGATTTGGAATTCGACTTCTTGTGTGGAGTATTTGAGGTCAACCCCATCACGCAACAGCCTTCCAAACTTCTCATTCATCACATCATCCGAGAGATACGTGATGTGCCCAATCATCCGCGCAATCCGCAGGCCGCGCTTGGGCACCACGCCATGCCGATAAAAATGCCCGCCATGAAAATCGGGATCGGTGGCAATCGCGCGGCGAGCCACTTCATTGAACGCAATATTTTCCGCATTCAAATTTGGGGCGCTGGCCACCACCACGGCATGCGTTACGCGTTCAGGGTATTGAAGCGTCCAAGAAAGCGCCTGCATGCCGCCCAAGCTGCCACCCATGACGACGAGTTTTTCAATACCCATAGCATCGAGCAAACGCGCCTGCGCATTCACCCAATCTTCCACGGTCACGACAGGGAAATCAGCACCATAAATCTCGCCCGTGTCGGGATTCTTGTGCATCGGCCCCGTCGAGCCAAAGCAAGAGCCCAGATTGTTCACGCCAATCACGAAAAAATGATTCGTGTCCACCGGTTTGCCTGGGCCAATCATGTTGTCCCACCATCCTTCGGATTTGTCTTTCCCCTCATACACGCCGGCCACATGGTGCGAGGCATTGAGCGCATGGCAGATCAGGACGGCATTTGATTTAGCAGCGTTAAGCTGGCCATAAGTTTCATACGCCACGTCATACCCGCGAATGCTTGCGCCGCTTTGCAAAGGCAAGGCGGCTTCGAAGTGCATCGATTGAGGTGTAGCGACAAATGACATAAGCAAAAACCCGGTTTTGCTAAATGACGAAACCGGGTGATTACTTGAAAATCAGGCTCGTATTTAGCAGTATTTCTAAAGCGCCCGCAAGCTGAAGCAAATCGGCGCTATGACACATAGTATAGCAAGTCTCGCGCAGGCAGGTTTACCAAAACTTTACCCATTCCACACTTTTGCTTTGCACGCGCGGCGCAAGCTACAGAGCATGTTCAACCCCGTTAACCAAGGAGTCTTCATGACAGCGCTCTCATCCTTTTTTCAAACCAGCAAACGCCATCTGTTGCAGTGCGTTGTGGGCTTGGCCGCCATTGGCGGCATGGCTCTTGCGCTCGCACAAACGCCCGCAGCCACACCCTCGCGCGGCGCGCCTGATCGGGCGCAAATGGCCGAGCGCCGCATTGATCACATCATCAAAGAGATCAATGGCACGCCAGAGCAAAAAACCAAGCTCACGGCGCTGGCACAAGCCGCACAGAAAGACATGATGCCTTTGCGCGAGCAATTGCAAACCGCGCGTCGGCAAGGCATGGCCTTATTGTCTGCCCCCACGATTGATCGCGTTGCCTTAGAAAAATTGCGCAGCGAACAAACTCAGCTCATGGACGCTTTAAGCCGCCGGATGCTGGCGCATATGGCCGATGCGGCTGAAGTGCTCACGCCCGCGCAGCGCAGCCAACTGGCTGAGAAGATGAAAGCGCGGGGTGAGCGTGGTGGGCATGGCGGGCGCGGTGAGCGTGGCCATGGACATCACGGAATGGGCGGGTGGTGGCGTTAAGACAGGTGCATCTTCGCGCCATGTTGGCGACACGGCTGTCGCCCGGTTGATTGATTCTGCTGTGCATACCGCGCGACAATCGCGGTATGCCAACACTTACCCTCGTGCGCCACGCGCAAGCCAGCTTCGGCGCAGCCGATTATGACAATTTGAGCCCGCTCGGGTATCAGCAATCGCAGCAGCTGGGCGATTACTTTCGTCGTAAAAGCAAAAAGCTTGATGCTGTTTATGTGGGCACGCTGCGCCGCCATGCGCAAACCTTGGCGGGTATCGCGCAGGGATTAACTGATCTGCCACAACCCCAGCTTCGCCCCGGTTTGAATGAATACGACAGCGATGCCGTCGTGGCTGCGATTCACCCTGAGCCCCTCTCGCGCGAACGCACGCCAGAGAACTACCGCCATCATTTCCGCCTGCTGCGCCAAGGTTTGGCCGCTTGGATGAATGGCACAGCGCAGCCCCAAGGCATGCCCACGTATCCCGATTTCGTCAAAGGCATCACCGATGTGCTCGATGAAGTGCGAGCGCAATTTGGGCAGAGCGATGCGGCAAATATTCTGCTCGTCTCCAGTGGCGGCCCGATCAGCACGGCGGTGGGTCAAGTGCTGGGCACATCCGCTGAAACCACGATAGAACTGAACCTGCGCATTCGCAACACCAGCCTCACTGAATTTGCCTTCACGCCCAAACGCCATATGCTGGTGACTTACAACACGCTGCCGCATTTGGAAGACAAGCCCGATTGGGTGACTTACGCCTGAGGCAAATCAACCCTGCCAAACCGCATAGCCTTTCGCCTGCAACTCAATCGCCAGCTCCACTTCCAGCTTTTTCGCCACGTCATAGGGCATCGGGTTGAGGTGTTCGTACAGTTGAGGCATCAAATGCAGGCCGTAATCCGTCACAAACGAATTGGCTTGAATGCCAGCTTTGTGTTTATCAAAGCGCGTATCGGGGTCTAAGCCAGTCATGCCCACATACACCAAGGGCTTGCCCATCACATACTCTGGGTTGCAGCGGCGAAATTTGGCGCTGTTCCACACGCGGTCATCCAGCTCAATCACGTAGACGTGATACTGCCCGCGCGGCATCGCTCAATCGCCCTTCAGCTTCAATGCCAAGTCATAGAGCGCGTTGCGCGGTTGGCCTGAGATTTCAGCTGCCAGCTTCACCGCCGTTTTGGTGGGCAGCTCAGGTAGCAGCAATTTCAAGATGCGCTCGCCATCGCTGCTTTGAGGCTGCACTGAAGTTTGCGGATGAATCACCAGTGCGAATTCGCCGCTGGTGCGGTGCTTGTCTTGCGCGAGCCAATCGGATAACTCTTTGGCAGGCACGGTGGTGATTTGTTCAAACTGCTTGGTCAGCTCGCGGCCCAGCGTCACTGGGCGTTCACCCAACGTAGCCAGTGCCAACGCCAAAGCTTCGATGCGGTGCGGCGCTTCCAGCAAGACCACTGCGCGAGTCTCGGCGGATAGCTGTTGCACCTGTGCCTCGCGCTCCTTGGCCTTGCTGCTTAAAAAGCCTTCAAACACAAAACTTCCCGCCCCCAATTGCACGCCCGCAGCGCTGAGCAGCGAAGTCACGGCGCTGGCACCGGGCAACGGCATCACGCGATAGCCCGCCTCGCGCACGCTCGCTGCCAACCGTGCGCCTGGGTCGCTAACCGCCGGCGTGCCGGCATCGCTCACATAGGCGATGCGCTCTCCTTTTGAGCAAAGAAATGACGCCAGCCGCAGCTTCGCGCTCATTGCTGTTCATGCACGGCCAAGAGCGGCTTGTTGATGCCATACAAATTGAGCATGCCCTGCGTATGGCGCGTGTCTTCGCAAGCGATAGCATCGACGAGCTGTAACACATGCAATGCTCGCAAAGAAATATCGGCCAAATTGCCAATCGGCGTGGCGACCACGTAGAGCACGCTTTGGGGGTAGTTCTGCATGCCCGCAGCTTCGTGCGCTGCGGATAGCGCGGAGGAAAAGTTGGCTTTGAGTAATGACACAATGAGGCAATGAGTTTTCCACGCAGCATAGCCGCAAATCAGGTCAAGTCCGCCAGAATCGCCAACACGACCAAAACCATTGGCGATGGGGCCGAGGATGCTGCGCTACGCTATTTACTCTCGCAAGGATTGACTCTGGTTGCTCGCAATTTCAAAACCCCCGGACGCGGCGGCGGCGAGATTGATCTGATCATGCGCGATGCAGGCACTTTGGTGTTCATCGAAGTGCGCCGCAGAAAGACCGCTAGCCATGGCGGCGCAGCGGGCAGTGTCTCTGGCCTGAAGCAAGGCCGCATCGTCTTTGCCGCGCAGCATTTCCTCTCGCGCTTGCCGCGTACGCCGCCTTGCCGCTTTGATGTGGTCGCCATAGAAGGCGAGGCTTCGGGTCTACGCCCAATTTGGCTCAAAGCCGCCTTTGATGCATCCTGATGCATATTTTTAGCAAAAAAGCCCTCTTGCCGGCATATTTTCATGAAACTTTGCTATCAATTTAGTATCATTGCAGCAACCTATCATGCTTGAAGCCCGCATCGAAAAACATTTCATTGACAGCGCCGACCTGAAATACCAGGCCGCACAGGTGCTCTCTAAGCCCATTGCACAGGCTACAGAAGCCTTGCTCGCGTGCTTTACCAACGGCTGCAAGGTCTTGGCCTGCGGCAATGGTGGCTCGGCCGCTGATGCGCAGCACTTTGCTGCCGAGCTGGTGGGGCGCTATGAGCGCGAGCGGCCAGAGCTGGCGGCCGTGGCGCTCACGACCGACAGCTCCATTCTCACGGCGATTGCCAACGATTACGATTTCAACCAAGTGTTTGCCAAACAGGTGCGGGCACTTGGCTCTGCTGGCGATGTGTTGCTGGCGATTTCGACCAGTGGCAACTCAGCGAACGTCATTGCCGCGATTGAAGCGGCGCATGCGCGAGAGATGACGGTGATTGCGCTCACGGGGCAGAAATCGGGCAGCAAAGACGGCTCGAAAGACAGTAAGCCCGGCGGCAAGATCGGTGCGATGCTGCAAGAAACCGATGTGCACATCTGCGTGCCCCATGAACGCACGGCGCGTATCCAAGAAGTTCATTTGCTCACTTTGCATTGCCTCTGCGATGGTGTAGATGCGATGCTGTTGGGCGATCAGGAGACTCTATGACAACTGTAAACACTATGAATTTAATAGCACGTCGCGCAGCATTTATGCCGGCTATAGCCTTAATTGGCTCATATTTTGTGACTGGCTGTGCACCTTTGGTGGTGGGCGGCGTGGTTGCTGGCAGCGTGTTGGTGGCCACTGATCGGCGCACCTCAGGCATTCAATTAGAAGACGAGGGCATTGAGTTGCGCTCAATCAACCGCATTCGCGAAGCCTTGGTTGATCGTGCGCATGTCAACGTCACAAGTTACAACCGTCAAGTCCTGCTGACTGGCGAAGTGCCTAGTGAGGCAGACAAGCAGCGTGTGCAAGAGATCGTCAACCGAGTGGAAAATGTGCGCAGCATCGTCAACGAATTGGCTGTGCTCGGCAATGCCACGTTGACTTCGCGCTCCTCGGATGCTCTCGTCACAGGCCGCGTCAAGGCAGCCATGGTCGATGCAAAAGATTTGTATGCCAGCGCCTTCAAGGTGGTGACGGAGCGTGGCACAGTGTATCTGATGGGTCGTGTCACGCAGCGTGAGGCAGGTCGCGCCACTGAAATTGCTCGCACTACTCCGGGCGCACAGCGCGTCGTGCGCGTGTTTGAAATCATCAGCGAAGAAGATTTACAACGCATGTTGCCGCAGCCTGCACGGCCCAGCAACACGCCAACTAACAATTGAGCGTCATGTTGACTCACGCAGCCGCCACTTTGTAGGCGGCTGTTTTCGTTTTTGTACCTGACATGTAACCCAATTACAGTCACAATGTAATCCGATTACCACGCGCTGACTCGCACACTAGGACACCCCATGCAAGATCGTATCCCCCGCCACGCCACCAAAATTGTCGCCACCATTGGCCCGGCCTCGAACACCGTAGAGATTTTGGAGGCCATGATTCGCGCCAAGGTGAGCGTGGTGCGCCTGAATTTCAGCCACGGCAAAGCACAAGATCATATTGATCGGGCCATGATGGTGCGTGAGGCTTCGCGCCGCGCGGGCCGCGTAGTGGCGATCATGGCGGATTTGCAGGGGCCCAAAATTCGTGTGGGCAAGTTTGCGGAAGGCAAAGTGCAGCTTGAAAACGGCATGCCTTTCGTGCTCGATGGCGATCGCACCGAGCTGGGCGATGTGAATGCCGTGGGATTGGATTACAAAGAGCTGCCGCGTGAAGTGAAAAAGGCGATGTGCTCTTGCTCAATGATGGCCTCATCGTGCTGGATGTGACGGCAATCAAGGGCGAAGCGGTGCATACCGTGGTGCGCTTGGGTGGCGAGCTATCGAATAACAAAGGCATCAACAAACAAGGCGGCGGCCTCACTGCGCCTGCACTCACAGCGAAAGACATGGAAGACATCCGCACCGCGATGAGCTTCCAAGCCGATTACGTGGCCGTGAGCTTTCCAAAAAACGCCACCGATATGGAAATGGCGCGGCAACTGTGCAATGTGGCAGGCGCGGAATTCAAACACAAGCCGGGCTTGATTGCGAAGATTGAGCGCGCAGAAGCCATTCCGCATTTGGAGTCCATCCTCGCAGCATCAGACGGCATCATGGTGGCTCGTGGCGATTTGGCTGTCGAGGTGGGTAATGCCGCCGTGCCCGCGCTGCAAAAGCGCATGATCAAGATGGCGCGTGAGATGGATAAAGTGGTGATCACCGCCACGCAAATGATGGAAAGCATGATCACCAACCCTGTGCCCACGCGCGCCGAGGTCAGCGATGTGGCCAATGCCGTGCTCGACGGCACCGATGCCGTGATGCTGAGCGCCGAGACGGCTTCGGGCAAATTCCCGCTGGAAACGGTGATCGAGATGAGCAAGGTCTGCGAGGCTGCAGAAGGCGCAGAAGACGTGAAGCTCGATGCCGACTTTACGGGCAAGACTTTCAACCGCATCGATCAATCGATTGCCATGGGCGCACTGTTCACCGCACATCACTTGGGCGCAAAAGCGATTGTGGCCCTGACCGACAGCGGCTCCACGCCGCTTTGGATGAGCCGCCACCGCATCCATGTGCCGATCTACGCGCTCACGCCCAAAGAAACCACGCAGCGCAAAATGGCGCTGTATCGCAATGTACGACCGCTTTTTATGGAAATCGTGAGTGATCGCGATAGCGCATTGTCTGCCGCTGAGTCGCATTTGAAAATGCGCGGCATCGTGAAAACCGGCGATGTGTACGCGATCACCTGCGGCGAGCCGATGGGTGCACCGGGCGGCACGAATATGCTGAAGATTTGTAGCGCGAGTTGATTTTTTGCTTGGGTGAAGTGACAGGCTAAGCGCAAAGATCTTCACTGCGGCGAACAGGCCGCAATGCCCCCTGCTATGCAGCCGCTCTTTGCAAACAAGTAGTCTTTAGTAGGCAATAGAACACTACAAATACAATAGCACCTCACGCAGACAATACGCCGGCGAACCCCTCAAAATGCTTAAAAATCAAGCACAATAGCGTGATGACATTCCTTCAGCAATTGCAAGCCGCGCAAACCGCCCACCAATCCATGCTCTGCGTTGGGCTAGACCCTGAGCCCAGCCGCTTTCCTGGTGCGCTCAAAGGCAATGCCAATAAAATTTATGATTTTTGTGCGGCGATTGTGGATGCCACGGCTGACGCCGTGATCGCCTTCAAGCCGCAAATCGCTTACTTCGCGGCGCACCGCGCCGAAGGGCAATTGGAGCGATTGATGGAGCACATGCGCCGCGTAGCGCCACTGGTGCCGATTATTTTGGATGCCAAGCGCGGCGATATTGGCTCAACGGCCGAGCAATACGCAATCGAAGCCTTTGAACGCTATGGCGCAGATGCAGTGACGCTCTCGCCCTTCATGGGTTTTGATTCGGTGCAGCCGTATTTGAAATACCACGACAAAGGCGCATTCCTCTTGTGCCGCACCTCCAACAAAGGCGGCGATGATTTGCAAAACCAGCGCTTGGCCTCCGTGGAAGGTCAACCCTTGTTGTATGAACATGTTGCCAAATTAGCGCAAGGACCATGGAATCTCAACGGCCAGCTTGGCCTGGTGGTGGGCGCGACGTATCCCAATGAAATTGAGCGCGTGCGCAAACTTGCGCCAACGCTGCCCTTGCTGATTCCCGGCGTAGGTGCGCAAGGCGGTGATGCGCTGGCGACGGTGCGCGCTGGTTGGCGCAGCGACGCGCCGATTGTGGTGAACTCTTCACGTGCAATTTTGTATGCCTCCAGCGGCGATGATTTTGCGCAAGCGGCGCGCGCCGAGGCTTTAAGAACGCGAGCGTTGCTGCACAATGCGATTGCCGCCTAAGGCGTGGCAACTGCACCTCGCAAACGCGCTATCAATGCGCCACGCAGGCAGCATCTAGCTGTAGTTTTTACTGACAAATTTTGTCAGTTCGCCTTTGATACGATGAATCAAACCGCTGGTCTTTCAAAGCCAACAACTCGACACACATGAGACGTGGTTGTAGCGATTGAGCGATTTAAGCGCGGAATTTTTGTCAAGAAGCCCGTATACATTGTGAACACTGATTCTCAGAGTTCACCATCATGGCACTTGCTACACCATCATACTTAATCCCCCAGTCTGCGGCGCATGCATTGGAGTTGGATTCCACCAGCGAAGCGCTCACAGCGCCAGTTTCAAAGCGCAAAACTGATCCTGCCGGCATGCAATCTGCCCCAATTGCTATGACTGCGATAGCATCAGCGCTGTTAGCCGCTTGCGGCGGCGGAGGGGGTGGCAGCGAAGGTGGCGCAGGCGGTGGCTTAGGCGGCACGGGCTTTCCCAGCGCACCGGGCTTCAACAATTTCCCGCAAGCCAACAATGACAACGAAGCCGCTCGATTTTTACTGCAAGCCCAGTTGTCGGCAACACCCACTGAAATTTCCAGCGCAAAGGCGCAAAGCTTTGCGGGCTATTTGCAACAAGAGTTTGCCAAGCCCATCAATACAGGCTGGAGTTGGCTGGAGCAACAAGGTTATGGCGCGAATGCGGTACTCGATAAAAACGTCTACAACAACGCCATTGCCGATTTTGCGGTTTGGCGCGATTTGATCAGCGCACCCGATGCCTTGCGCAAGCGTACTGCGCTGGCGCTCTCAGAATTCTTTGTGGTCTCGCACAGCTCCATGGAAATCGATTGGCGCGGCTACACCATGACCGCCTTCTGGGATATTTTGAACGAGCATGCCTTTGGCAATTTTCGTAACCTGCTAGAAGCTGTGACGCTGAGCCCCGCCATGGGCTATTTCCTCAACACGCGCGGCAACCAAAAAGAAGATCCCGCCCGGGGGCGTCAGCCTGATGAGAACTATGCCCGCGAAGTGATGCAGTTGTTCACTATCGGCTTGTACGAGCTCAATCTGAATGGCAGCATCAAAACAGATTCAACAGGCAAGAAGCTGGAGACTTACGACTCGGATGATGTCAGCCAGCTCGCCCGCGTGTTCACGGGCTACGATTTTGATCAGGCGTACGCACCAAGTTCGCCCAATGGTTTGCAATTCCCTGATGCGAATTACAAAGTCTGGGCACGCGAATACGCACGCCGCCCCATGACTTTGAATGCAGCAAGGCACTCCAACTTGCCCGTGAGTTTTTTAAAGGCCAGCATTCCTGCCAATACCGCAGGCGCTGCCGCACTGAAAACTGCGCTCGATGAACTCTTCAACCACCCCAATGTTGGCCCCTTCTTTGGCCGCCAGATGATTCAGCGCTTGGTCACCAGCAATCCCTCGCCTGAGTATGTAGCGCGTGTGGCCAGCGCCTTCAACAACAACGGCGCTGGTGTGCGTGGTGATATGAAGGCGGTGTGGGTGGCCATCTTGCTCGATGACGAAGCCCGCAACCCAGCCACGCTGGCTAACAACAGCTTTGGCAAGCTGCGTGAGCCGATGCTGCGCTTTGTGCAGTGGGCGCGCAGCTTCCGCGCTTATCCTGAATTTGGCACATGGAAGCTGTTTGATTTGTCCGATTCTTCAGACTCACTGGGGCAAAGCCCTCTGCGTTCGCCCTCGGTGTTTAACTTCTTCCGTCCGGGCTATGTGCCACCGGCAATTGGCGTGACTGCGCCAGAGTTTCAGCTTGTGAATGAAACCACCGTGGGCGGTTATTTGAACTTCATGCAAGACGCGATCAAGGATGGTATCTACACCCCCACAAAAAATATCGCTGCCGTGGAGTACACCAACTACACCCTCGATTTTGTAGCCAACTATGACAACTTGGTTGCGTTGATTAACAACCCCAGTCCTAGCACAGCAGCCAACTCCGAACCCGTTGCTCGCGCCATCTTGACCCAGCTCAACACCATCATGTGTGCCGGGCAATTGCAATCGCGCAGCTTGACGATCATGATCGATGCACTTCGCGATGGCATGGTGGCGCGAGCAGTCAACACCGGCAGCAATGCCGCCCGCAAACGCGAAGCGGTCTGTGCAGCGCTTTTAATGATCTTGGCCTGCCCAGACTATCTGATTCAAAAATAAAGAGGTTCACCATGTATTTACTTCAACCCCAACTCCACAGCCGCCGCGCTTTCTTAAAACGCACGGGGCAATTGGCCTTCACAGGCGCTGCCCTGCCCACCGCGATCAATCTGGCCGCCTTGGGCGAAGCCGCCGCGTTTAATGCAGGCAACGATTACAAAGCCTTGGTGTGCGTGTTTCTCTATGGTGGCAACGATTACGCCAACACCGTCGTGCCCTACGATTTGCCCAGCTACCAAGCCTACCAAACCATTCGCGGCACAACAGGCTCGGTGCTGCAAAACGGCATAGCGCTAGGCCGCGATCCCGTCACCGATGGCAATGGCGTGACCACGCCGGGTATCAGCTCAACCTTGCTCAATCCGCTCGCTGGCGGCGCGCCGATCTCAGCCATCGGCCAGTCTGGCTTGCAATATGCCTTGCACCCCAGCATGAGCGGCTTGCAAGGCTTGTTCAATGCCGGTAAAGCCAGCGTCTTGCTCAACTGCGGCCCATTGGTTGTGCCGCTGAGCAAAGCACAATACCAAGGCAGCAATCGCACCTTGTATCCCGTGCCGCCTAAGCTGTTCTCACACAACGATCAGCAATCGATTTGGCAATCGTCTTCGCCCGAAGGCTCGACCATCGGTTGGGGCGGCAATATTGGCGATTTGGCGCTCAACAGCAACATCAGCAATGGGGGCAACTCGCTGTTCACCTGTATCTCGGTCACTGGGAATGCCGTGTTTCTATCGGGCGATACCGCGCTGTCGTATCAAGTGGGCAGTGGTGGTGCCGTGAAGATCAAAGCCGTAGAATCACCCTATTCATTTGGCGCGGTGGGTAGTGCCATCAATCAATTGATTTCTCCGACGGGTCGCTTGCATGATTTGGAGCGTGAATACAGCATCGTCAACAAGCGCGCCGTTGATGCGGAAAGTGCAATCACGACAGCCATTGAACCCTTTGCCACCAACAGCACACCTTACAACACCTTCCCTGAAGGCTCGCTGTCCGATCAGTTGCGTATGGTGGCGCGCTTGATTGCTGCACGCGACACACTCAAAGCCAAACGGCAAGTCTTCATGGTCTCCATCGGTGGCTTCGACTCGCATGACAACCTGATGTCAGACCATATACGCAACATGAGCCGCGTCAGTGGTGCGATGACGGCGTTCCACAATGCCATGGAAAGCTTAGGCATAGCCAACAAAGTCACAGCCTTCACCGCCACCGATTTTGGCCGCACGCTCTCATCGAATAGCGATGGCTCCGATCACGGTTGGGGCTCGCATCAGTTCATCGTGGGCGGCGCGGTCAATGGCGGCAAATTCTATGGCTATGCTCCTCCTGTGAGCACCAGCAACACTACAGCGCCAGAAGACCAATGGCATGTGGGTCAAGGCCGCTTGCTGCCTACCACCAGTGTGGATCAATACGCGGCCACGCTGGCCAAATGGTTCGGCGTGCAAAACAACGAGCTCACAGGATCGGGCAGCATACTGCCCTTCCTCGATAACTTCGCGGGACGCAACCTCACCGTCAACGGCACAACACTGACCTATGCCAACGATCTAGGCTTCATGCAAGCAGCTTGATAACTAAATAGCAGGCAGCTGAGAGTACAAAATGCTATGAATAGCATAGCACTCTGCGCATATTTTATGCCGGCTAGATGCCTAAAACGCTTAAAAATCACTCATCTGAGGTTTGCTGCAAGGCCCACAATCTGTGCGTCAGCGTTGCGCCCGCATGTAATGCAGCCTCGCTGTGCGTGCCGCGC
>JAAUOI010000192.1 GCA_012036375.1 Allobrachymonas sp.
CCCTGGCGTGGTGGTGACTTTGCCATCTTTCAAAATGATGGGTTCTTGTCGCCTTCCCAGTTCAGTGGTGAGAGCACGCCTTCGTTGAACTTCGCGCATTCTTCGAGCACGGCTTGCGCCGTGTCAAAACCCGCATCTTCAAAACCGGGAATTTGGGCAATGGCATCAATGTTGGCAATGTGCTTGATGCCAAAGAGCATGTCTTTGATGGGGGCTTTGTAGGTCATTTCGTTTGTCTCTAAATACGATGGCTCGCAGGAGGTCTAGGTAACGCGAAAATCACTAAAAGTACGCGAAAAACGCGAAAATTTAGTTTTCTTTTTTGCGCTTTTCGCGTTCTTTTCGCGTTTTTAGCGTTACCTAGGTAGTATTAAAGTTTAGAAACCAACTCAGGCACAGCCGCAAACAAATCGGCTTCCAGTCCGAAATCAGCCACGCTGAAAATCGGTGCTTCTGCATCATTGTTGATCGCCACGATCACTTTGCTGTCTTTCATGCCGGCCAAGTGTTGGATCGCGCCAGAGATGCCAGCAGCGATGTAGAGCTGAGGCGCGACGATTTTGCCGGTTTGGCCGACTTGCCAATCGTTGGGGGCATAGCCTGCATCGACTGCAGCGCGAGAAGCGCCGAGGGCTGCGCCGAGCTTGTCGGCCAGCGGCGTCATCACTTCGTTAAATTTCTCGGAGCTGCCGAGAGCGCGACCACCTGAGACGATGATCTTGGCGGCAGTCAGTTCGGGGCGATCAAGCTTGGCGATTTCAGAGCCGACGAAGCTGCTCTTGTCGCTTGCTGCGGCTGGAGCTGCTGCTTCTACCGCTGCCGAGCCGCCAGAGGCTGCCGCAGGATCGAAGCCTGTGGTGCGCACGGTGACCACTTTCACTGCATCGCCAGATTGCACAGTCGCAATCGCGTTGCCTGCATAAATCGGGCGCTCGAAAGTGTCTGGGCTTTCGACCTTGGTGATGTCAGAAATTTGGCCAACATCGAGCTTGGCTGCTACTCGAGGGGCAATGTTTTGCCCGAAGCGGTCGCAGGGAACAAGATGTGTGAATACGCAGATGCAATCGCGAGCACTTGCGCCGCTACATTCTCGGCCAAGCCATTGGCAAACTGCGCACCATCCGCGTGAATCACCTTGCTCACGCCTGCAATTGCGGCTGCGGCCGTGGCTGCTGCGCCGGCATTGCTGCCAGCAACGAGCACATGCACATCGCCGCCGCAGGCCAATGCTGCCGTCACTGTATTGAGGGTTGCGCCTTTGATCGAGGCGTTGTCGTGTTCTGCAATAACGAGGGTTGTCATGTATAGATCCTTTAGCGTGAGCCTAGGTAACGCGAAAAAGCGCAAAAAGTTCGCGAAAAACGCTAAAAATACACTGCGGATTTTCGCGTTTTTCGCGTCTTTTCGTGTTTTTCGCGTTACCTAGAATTTGAATTTAAATAACTTTGGCGGTGTTCTTAAGCTTGTCCACGAGCGTGGCGACATCGGGCACTTTGATGCCGGCGCTGCGCTTGGGTGGCTCGCTCACTTTGAGCGTTTTGATACGCGGCGCGACATTCACGCCGAGGTCTTCCGGCTTGAACACATCAAGCTGCTTTTTCTTGGCCTTCATGATGTTGGGCAGCGTCACGTAGCGCGGCTCATTGAGGCGCAAATCAGTGGTGATCACCGCTGGCATGTCGATAGAGAGCGTTTCCAAGCCACCATCGACTTCGCGCGTGACTTTGGCTTTACCGTCAGCGATTTCCACTTTCGATGCAAACGTGGCTTGCGGCATATCGCCCAAGGCAGCGAGCATTTGGCCTGTTTGGTTGCAATCATCATCAATCGCTTGTTTGCCCAAGATCACGAGGCCAGGCTGCTCTTTGTCCACCAAAGCTTTGAGCAATTTGGCCACAGCCAAGGGTTGAAGTTCTTCGGCAGTTTCGACCAAGATGCCGCGGTCTGCGCCAATAGCCATCGCTGTGCGCAGCGTTTCTTGGCATTGCGTAGGGCCGCAAGAGACGGCGATGATTTCAGTGGCGATGCCCTTCTCTTTCAAGCGCGTGGCTTCTTCCACAGCGATTTCATCGAACGGGTTCATACTCATCTTGACGTTGGCAATATCCACGCCCGTGCCATCCGATTTCACGCGGACTTTGACGTTGTAATCCACCACCCGTTTGACTGCGACCAATACCTTCATATGCTTGCGCTCCTGATTGACGTAAACGTAAACTAAACTTGAACCCGATTGTAGGTTGCGGTGCAGCAAAGCTGACAAGTTCTGCACAGAAACCATAAAAACGAACGATCGTACTATTTTGTGAATTATAGAGATACAGCCCGCTTGGATTGGGGCAAGCGCTCTAATTTTGTCAGCCTGAAGACAGGCTAGCTGCTTTTGATTTTTATGCAGCCTCTCGCTTGGGGAAAGCCATGACAGCATCACGCAAACCAGCCCGTTACAGTGCATGCACCCTTGCTCACAGACGAGCAGAGTCACATCAAGGAGATTTCATGCGCATTAACACGATTGCTTTGGCTACCACCGCTTTGCTGTGCAGCCTTTCCGCTCACTCCCAAACCGTCATCACCGCCTCAAGCTGGCTGCCGCCTACACACTCATTGTCTATGGCGCAAAAAGAATGGTGCGATTTACTAGAGCAAAACACCAGTGGCAAGATGAAATGCAATATCTTGCCCCGCGCTGTGTCAGCGCCTCCAGGCACATTTGATGCTGTGAAAAATGGCTTGGCCGACATCAGCTACTCCGTGCAAGGCTACACTCCCGGCCGCTACATTCACACGCAAATGGCTGAACTGCCCTTCTTGGGTAATTTCTCAGAGCCGATTTCGGTGGCTTACAACAAAGTGGCCATGAAGCACCCTGCGTTCAACGCGGAGCATCAGGGCATGAAAGTGATTGCCTATTTCACACACGGCCCTGGCATGGTGTTCAACACCAAGCGTCCGATTGCCAAGGTGGACGATCTCTCCGGCCTCAAATTTCGCGTCGGTGGCGGCATGGTCAATGAGATTGGCAAGACGCTGGGTATGAACGTGACTTTGAAGCCAGCGCCTGAGTCGTTTGAATTGCTCAACAGCGGCGTGATGGACGGCACGCTCTTTCCTGCTGAATCAACCGAATCTTTCCGTATCGACAAATCATCAAACACGCCACCAGCTTTCCTGGCGGCCTGTACAACACGAGCTTTGCTTTCGTGATGAACCAAGCCAAATATGACAAATTGACGGCGGACGAAAAGAAAGCAGTAGACGCTATCAGTGGCGATGTGGCGGCCAGGATTTATGGACGTGGCTGGGACAAAGTTGATCGCCGCGCAACCGCGCTGATGCAAGCCAACAATGTGCTCATCACCAAAGCCGACGCAAAATTCGTGGCCGATGTGAAGTCCAAAACTGCAGGCTTGGAAGACAAATGGATCAAAGACGCCGAGGCCAAAGGCTTGAAGAATGCCAAGGCCGTGTTGGCTGAATTCCGAGCCGAGATTGCCAAAGCCGAAAAATAAACTCGTCACTTTGAGAAAATTCAGGACGCGAATTTCGCGTTACTTTCGCGGATTTCGCGTCCTTGTTGTATTGAATGCGCCAGCAACTTCAATCCTTGCTCGACAAACTCTGCGGTCTGCTTTGCGCGGCTGCTTTGTTTGCCATCATGGTGCTCACGTTTTTTGATGTGGGTGGCAGAAAGCTCTTGTCGAACTCCATTCCCGGTTCGCTGGAGTTGACCGAGTTGCTCATGGTGATTGTGATCTTTGCGGGCTTGCCTTTGGTCAGTGAGCGCGGAGAGCATGTGGTGTTTGATTCGCTCGATATGGTCTGGCCCGCTTGGGTGGTGAAGCTGCAAAAAGCATTGGTGCATTTGCTGTGCGCGACTCTGATGTTTGCTTTGGCGGTACTGATGTTTAAGACGGGGATGCAGTTTGCCGAGTATGGCGAGACCACGGCGCAGCTAAAAATTCCAAAATCGCCGTTCATTTTTGGCATGGCCGCTTTTTGCGCGGTCACGGCCTTGGTGCATGCAGTTCTGGCGCTGTGGCCTCGCGCGATGCATGCGCAGGCGGAGAGTGCTGCGCTGTGATTGAAGCCTTGCTTGGATTTGCTGCGATTTTTTTGATGGCGTTGCTGCGCATTCCGCTGGCGTTTGCCATGGGCATCGTCGGCGTGGTGGGCATGGGACTCACGCGCGGGTGGCTGCCCGCATTTGCCAGCACCGCGCAAGTCGTGCAAGAGACGGGCTTTGCCTACACGCTCTCAGTGATTCCGCTCTTTATTCTCATGGGCAATTTCGTGGCACGGGCAGGCTTGGCGCATGAATTGTTTGCCGCAGCCTACGCTTTCATCGGCCATCTGCGCGGCGGCTTGGCGCATGCCACGGTGCTGGCCTGCGCGGGCTTTGGCGCGATTTGCGGCTCTTCCATTGCCACCGCAGCCACCATGAGCAAAGTCGCCTATCCGAGCATGAAAAAGCTGGGCTACTCTGACTCGCTGTCAACGGGTGTGATGGCCGCAGGCGGCACCTTGGGCATCATGATTCCGCCGTCCACCATCATGGTGATCTATGGCATCGTGACGGAAACCAATATCGGCAAGTTATTTGCCGCTGGTGTCATCCCCGGCCTGCTGATTGCCACGGCGCTCATGCTGTGCATCGTGATCATGACATCGCGCGACCCGCAGCACGCACCGCCCGGCGAGAAGACGAGTTGGCCGGATCGATGGAAAGCCTTGCGCGGCATATGGGGCGTGATCGTACTGGTGATGGTGGTGCTGGGTGGGATTTATGGTGGCGTGTTCACGGCTACCGAAGGCGCGGGTATTGGCGCTTCGGGCGCATTTTTGTTTGCGCTGGCTCGCAACAGGCTATCTTGGCGTGTGTTGTTTCAGGTCTTGGTGGAATCTGCCCGTACCACGGCAATGCTGTTCACACTCTTGATCGCAGCTACCATTTTGCCAATTTTGTGAACTTCACTGCCCTGCCCGGCGAACTGAAAGACTGGATCACCGGCCAAGGATTTTCACCCGTGATGATTATTGCGGCCATGATGTTGATTTACGTGATTCTGGGCACGGTGATGGAAGAGCTCACGATGGTGCTGCTCACCATTCCGCTGTTTTTCCCGATCGTCACTGCGCTCGGGTTTGATCCAGTGTGGTTTGGCGTGCTGATTGTGATGGTGATCCAAATCGGGCTGATTTCTCCGCCTGTAGGTATGAATTTATTTGTGCTCAACGCCCTGTTGCCTCAGGTGGGCTTGACCACTATTTTTCGAGGATGCTGGCCTTTTGTGGTGACGATGATCGCCGTGTTGGCGCTGCTGATCGCGTTTCCGCAGATCAGTTTGTGGCTTCCTAGCTTGATGAAGTAGGCTCAAGCAGCCTACATTAGCCCTCACAGTTGCTATGAATAGCATAGCACTCCGCGCATATTTCATGCCGGCGAACTGCCCAAAACGCTTAAAAATCAAGCCTTCACAGGCTGCAAGCGCAGAAACTTCTGATACAAGGTTTCGCGGTTTTCCTGATGCTCAGGATGTGTGTCAATGCAGGCCACCGGGCACACCTGCACACACTGCGGCTCATCAAAATGGCCGATGCATTCGGTGCACTTGTGAGGGTGGATTTCGTAGATTTCTTTGCCCATATAAATCGCCTCGTTCGGGCATTCGGGTTCGCACACATCGCAGTTGATGCATTCGTCGGTGATGCGCAGTGCCATGATCGCGCGCTCTCAAGCCTGCAATTTTGGGCGATGCGCCGCTTCGAGCGCTTGCGCCACCTGCGGGCTGACCAACTGACTCACATCGCCGCCGAGCTTGCTGATCTCGCGCACCAGCGTGGAGCTGATGCATTGCACCGGCGGGCTAGGGAGCAGGAATACTGTGTCGATTGAGCCGTGCAGTTTGCGGTTCATCGCAGCCATTTGCGCCTCGTAATCCAAATCGGTGGCGTTGCGAATGCCGCGCACGATGGTTTGCGCGCCTTGGGCTGCGCAGAAATCCACGATCAAACCATCAAACGCCATCACCTGCACATTCGCTATATTTTCAGAGCACCTTGCGCAAGATTCATGCGGGCATTCAGGTCAAACAGCGTTTTTTGCTATGCGCCATCGACACTGCAACGATCAACGTATCAAACAGGCTTGCTGCACGCGAAA
>JAAUOI010000193.1 GCA_012036375.1 Allobrachymonas sp.
GCTAGGCACTTGAAAACGGGGTTAAGTTTCGTCATCAGGGTAAACCCAAATTTCTGACTCAAGCTGACGATTTCGCTTCAAAAAAGTCATAACTGATTGACCTTAGTTGCAGTGTTGGATGTTTTGCAAAGACTTGTGCTGGTGCGGGTTTAGTTTCATACTGCGTTTGTCCGCAGTTGTCTGGGACACATTTTTTCTATTCTGGAGACACACATGACCGACAAAGCCCTTGCCTCTCAATCGCAAGACAAACCCGCCCGCCGTGGCTTCCTCAAAGCTGCTGCCGCAGGCGCTGCGATGACCGCCCCGATGGTGGCCACCGCGCAGACGACCACCACCTTGCGCTTCCAAAGCACCTGGCCTGCGAAGGATATTTTTCACGAATATGCGAATGACTTTGCCAGCAAGGTCAACGCCATGGGCGGTGGGCGTTTGAAAATTGAGGTGTTGCCATCGGGATCGGTTGTCCCCGCGTTTCAGTTGCTCGATGCGGTGAACAAAGGCACGCTCGATGGCGGCCACGGCGTGGTGGCGTATCACTATGGCAAAAATAACGCCTTGGCTCTGTGGGGCTCGGGTCCTGCTTACGGTATGGATCCCAACATGGTGCTTGCGTGGCACAACTACGGCGGCGGCAAAGCGCTGCTAGAAGAGATTTACAAAGCCATCAACATGGATGTGGTGAGTTTCCTCTATGGCCCCATGCCCACGCAGCCATTGGGTTGGTTCAAAAAGCCAGTGTCTAAAGTGGCGGATATGAAGGGCCTCAAATTCCGCACCGTGGGCTTGGCTGTGGATGTATTCAAAGAGTTGGGCACGGCGGTGAACCCGCTGCCAGGCGGTGAGATTGTTCCTGCGCTGGATCGCGGTTTGATTGATGCGGCAGAATTTAATAATGCCACTTCAGACCGCTTGCTCGGCTTCCCTGATGTGGTGAAAAACTGCATGCTGCAATCCTTCCACCAAAGCGGAGAGCAGTTTGAAATCTTGTTCAACAAGGCCAAGTACAACGCCCTGCCTGCCGAGCTCAAAGCAGTGATTGACTTTGCAGTGCAAGCCTCTAGCGCCGATATGAGCTGGAAAGCGATTCAGCGCAATTCTGAGGACTATCAAGCGCTGAAAAAGCAAGGCGTGAAGTTCTACAAAACACCCGATGCCGTGCTCAAAGCGCAGCTTGATGCGTGGGACAAAGTGATTGCCGAGAAAGCCAAAGAAAACGCGCTGTTCCAAAAAGTATTGGACTCGCAAAAAGCCTTTGCCCAGCGCGCCGGCCAGTGGCAAAACGATTACACCGTGGATTTCAAAATGGCTTGGAATCGCTACTTCGGCGCGAAGAAAGCTTGAAGTTGAAAGCTTGAAGAGCAACTGCCGAAAGGGTGGTTGCTCTTTTTTTAATAGCATTTAGCGCATATTCTGTGCGGGCTATCGGCTAATTTGGCTTAAAAACATGCAAAAAATACTCCTTGCCGTTGATCAAGTCTCCACATGGGTGGGGCAGTTGTTTTCTTGGTTGATCGTGTTGCTCACATTGCTGATCAGTTGGGAAGTGTTCTCCCGCTATGTGCTCAACAAGCCGCACGGCTGGGCGCTGGATGCGCAAATTATTTTGTATGGCACGCTGTTCATGATGGCGGGCGCGTACACCTTGGCCAAGAACAACCATGTGCGCGGTGATGTGCTTTACAGTTTCTTTGAACCACGCACACAGGCTTGGGTGGATTTGGTGCTGTACATCGTGTTTTTCTTGCCCGGCGTGTTTGCCATGACTTGGGCGGGCTGGACGTTTGCTGCCGATGCGGTGGCTATCAAAGAGCAAACCTTCTCAGCCGACCCGCTGCCGATCTATCCATTCAAAGCCGTGATCCCGATTGCAGCGGCGCTGCTACTGGCGCAGGGTTTGGTCGAGATCGTGCGCTGCATCGCCTGCATCCGCACAGGCGCATGGCCTTCGCGTGGGCAAGACGTGGAAGAGGTGGATGTGGAAAAACTCAAAGAGATGGTGCAAGTCAAAGATGAAGACATTGTTGCCGCTGGTCAGGCTGCTCTGAAGAAGGCAGGCCAGCCATGAAAATCAAAAAAGAACTGTACTTTGGCTTTTCGCTGATGGCGCTGATCCTGGCGGGCACAGCCTATATGCTGATTTCCGCGCCCAGCGTGACCAATGGCCATTTGGGCTTGATGATGCTGGCGCTCGTGGTCGTGGCGATCATGATGGGCTTTCCCACTGCGTTCACGCTGATGGGCATGGGCATGATTTTTACGTGGATCGCCTACGAGCAAGACGTGAATAAAACGCTCACGCTGATGGTGCAATCGGCCTTCAAGGTGATGAGCAACGATGTTCTGATCTCCATTCCGCTCTTCGTTTTCATGGGCTATTTGGTCGAGCGTGCGAACTTGATTGAAAAACTGTTCCGCAGTTTGCACCTTGCGATGGCTCGCGTGCCGGGCTCGCTGGCTGTGGCCACGCTGCTGACCTGCGCCGTGTTTGCCACCGCCACCGGCATCGTGGGCGCGGTGGTCACGCTGATGGGCTTGCTGGCTTTTCCGCAAATGCTGCGTGCGGGCTACGACACGAAATTGGCCGCAGGTGCCATCACAGCGGGCGGATGCCTTGGCATTTTGATTCCACCATCGGTGATGCTCATTGTGTATGGCGCAACTGCGGGTGTGTCGGTGGTGCAACTCTATGCCGGCGCTTTGTTTCCCGGCTTGATGCTGGCGGGGTTGTATATTTCTTACGTCATCATCATCGCGAAACTTAAGCCTGAGATGGCGCCGCCTTTGCCCATGCATGAGCGGCAGATTGATTTGCCAGCCATGTCGCACAAGCTGCTGCGAGGCGTGGTCACGGGCGTGAATACCCGCGCTCTTCCAGCGCTGCTTGGCGGTTTGCGGGGCTCGCGCAATGCGGGCGTTCCGATAGGATTTTTGCTACGGCAATTGGGCGTTGCTTTGCTGCCTTTGGCGCTGTTTTGGTGGTGGCAGGGTTGTCGTATCGCGCTGCCACTGCGCCTGCTGCTGTAGAGGAAGTGCCCGCAGCTTTGGTGAGCACCAATGAAGGGGGCGAGTCAAAATCAGCAGATGCGCCATCTAGCTCGGGTGGCTTGGCCGAGCCGCCGAGTGACGACAAAGCAGAGAAAAAGAAGCCATCATCTACGGGCTTGGCAGAACCTCCAAGTGATGACAAAGCTGAAAACAAAGAAGCTGCATCAACCAGTTTGGCCGAACCCCCGAGTACTGACAAACCTGATACTGCCACGGGTCTGAGCGAGCCGCCAAGCGCTGCTTCTGCCGCTGCAAGCAGCGCGGCAACCACGTCTGGCACTTCACCTGCGCCCGCACAAACGACCGCCGAAGCCCCCGCGACAGCATCCGAGCGCGTGCCAGCGGGCAAAGGTTTTTGGATTGGCTTGGGCGTGGGCGCATTCGCCTTGGCGCTCTTCTATGCGCTTTTGAGTTTCGCGCGGCTTGAAATTTTCAAGATGCTGCTGTCTTCCTTCTTCCCGCTGGTGGTGTTGATCTTGGCGGTGCTGGGCTCGATTGTGCTTGGGCTGGCCACGCCGACCGAGGCGGCTGCGGTGGGCGCATTGGGCGGCGCGTTACTTGCAGGCGCGTATGGGCGCTTGAACTACGGTGTGGTGAAAGAGTCCGCCTATCTGACGGCCAAGACATCGGCCATGGTCTGCTGGCTGTTCGTCGGTTCGGCCATTTTCTCTGCGGCATTTGCGCTCTTGGGTGGGCAAGAATTGGTGGAGAAATGGGTGATGTCGATGAACCTTAGCAAAGTGGAGTTTTTGATCTTGAGCCAAATCATCATCTTCATCCTCGGCTGGCCATTGGAGTGGACGGAGATCATCGTGATCTTCATGCCGATCTTTATTCCGCTTTTGGATAACTTCGGTGTCGATCCGCTGTTCTTCGGCTTGCTTGTCGCTTTGAATTTGCAAACCGCATTTCTCAGCCCGCCCGTTGCGATGGCAGCGTTTTATTTGAAGGGCGTGAGTCCACCACATGTGACGCTCAATCAAATCTTCGCGGGTATGCTGCCGTTTATGGGCATTCAAGTGGTGGCAATTATTCTGCTGTACATGTTCCCAGCAATTGGCATGTGGTTACCTACGGTGCTTTACCGCTGAGTTTGAAGTTGCGCGGAGTACTATTGAATACATAGCACTCCGCGCTCGTTTTATGCCGGCTAGAGGTTTATTTGGCGTCAAATTTAGGGTGTGTAGACGCGCATCACAGCGCGTACAAAGCCATGATCGGAGCGGCTTCTGTCTTTGCCTTCTTGCAAATGGTCATTGAAATAATCCACACGGCGCACATCGCCGATACTGAACTTGCTGCGCGGTAAAAACTCTTCGCTCACGAAAATTTGATCGAGCACCTCGGGTGATCCTTGGTGGATATGACTGTAGGCCACATCGCGCTTCAATGCCATCTCTCCTTGCACCTCGTAGGCATTCCACAGCGCCGCATCGCGGGCGGCTTTGTCGTAGGCCACTTCACCCGTGGCGGCGATGATTTGCGTGGTGACGCTATGCGGGCCATCGTTGAAATCGCCCATCACGATCAGCGGCTCGCGTGTTTTGTGCAGCACATCCACCACGATGTGCCGCATGGCAGCCGCTTCTGCGCCGCGCATCATCAGGCTGCGTAGCGTGGCCAGCGCAGTAATTTTTGGGTCTTCACGATTTTCAAGCGGCTCGCCTTGTTCGTTTTGCAAAAACTTAGGCCGCTTGCTTTTCATGTGCGCAGTCAGCACATGCAGGCGCTGGCCATGCTTCATGCGCAGCGTGGCCAAGAGCGGAGGGCGCTCGAATTTGGCATGCTCGCCGAGGCCGGGGATTTGAATGCGCAGTTCACTGGGAAATTCCGAAAAAGACTGTAGTTTTTCAACTTCTAAGCGAGTGATGATGCCCACGCGCGGTGTGTCCTGAGCACCGTTGTGTTTCTCATTGTTTTCTGCCCCCGGCACAGCCACCGTGCTGTAGCGCAAACCCGAGCGCGACACCGCAGCCTTGATCGCAGCTTCATCCCACACCTCCTGCACCGCGAGCACATCCGCATTGAGCGCCGCAATCCGCCCGCCTAACCACTCGATCTTGCGCTCAAATTCGTTTTGCGAATACGTGTCTTGATTGGCGTAAAACGTGCGCCCCGGGTTGGCGAGATTCAACACGTTCGCTGTGGCAACGGTGAGCGTGGTGACCATGCGCTGGTCATGCTGAGGATTTGAGTTCATGCCGCATTATGGGCAAATTTGTGCAATCACTTGCCTGCCGTTTTTTCTGTAGATATTGAAATCGCTGTCCAGCGTGAAAACCGGGCTTTTCGGATGCAGCTCCGCAAGCCGCACCACGCATGCATCGGCCAAAGACATGGGCACATTCACATAGCGCTTGAGCATCGCCAGCAGCGCCGCATGCTGATCTTCTACATGCAGGCCAATTGACAAAAAGTTCTCACCAATCATCTCAACCAGCGCTTCCCGCGCTCCTTTGATGCGGCTCGTGAGATACGTGGCTTCTGCCAACACAGCTTCGCAGGTGATCATCGGTGGCCGAATGTCTGCCATTTGCAGCATGACCCAATCGTGGGCACTGTCCTGCCGATTCAGGAGCGCGACTAACGGGCCCGTGTCAACGATCACCTTGGTCTTCACTGACCAAAGCCTTTCATGTGCTTCGGATTGGTGGACAAATCTGCCGGCCCGCTGCCGATGCCCACCCAGCGCGAGGCTTGCGCAGCAGCGGATTGCGGCGCAGCTTGGTCGCTTGCAAAATAAGCAGCCAAAGCGGCGCGAATCACGTCACTTTGGCTGACTGATTTTTGCAGCGCCTGTTGCACCACGCTCTCCAGCATGGACTCAGGCAGTTTGATCGAAATGGCTTTCATGCCAAGATTGTATTTCAAATCTGGCAAATGGGTATAACGCTTTGAATCGAGCCTCTGATGAGCAGGGAGTCAGAAGAATGGATCTGTAAAACGTGAGCGAAGCAGGGTTCAACCCAGATTTCCCCGTTAGGCGGCACTTCGTGCCTACGCGGGTGCTCGCGAATGGTTTTCGGTCATTTTTTGCGCCAATTTTCTCGCCCGTAGCACCGCTACGGTCTCCAA
>JAAUOI010000194.1 GCA_012036375.1 Allobrachymonas sp.
CACCCGCTTTGATGATGGCATAAGGCTCGTTGTCCTCATTGAGCCGGATCATGGCCCAGCCCAGTGAGGTGGAGCCGAGATCGAGTGCTAGGCGGTATTTCATGGTGTCTCCCTGAAGGTGATTGAAAGCCTAGTTGGCTTTCGGTAAAATACAAATTGCTGGTCTGGCCGTAATTTGAGCTTAAACCCAAGACATCGGCAAGAGTCTTGAGGATTTCCGGGCGGATCTGGTTGAGCCGATCAACCAAGAGGCGGCGACACCACAGTGTCGGCTTTCGAACCCACGCGTAGCTAAGAAAGCGCTTCGACCTCTCCAGACCAGCACTTTTTTCACTCTAAATACCCAATCAATTCGCCAATCGGTTGGCGACGGCTAAATGCAGTGATCACCGTGTAAAAATGATCTCCGCGATGTTGTTTGTATGCCAATACGACCGTGCCGATTTGAAGATTGACGATTTGAGTTTTCTGCGAATCCCGCATGCCTTCAAACTCACAGTAAATGGGGCTACCCGGTTTCAGCAATCTGCTGACAAATTCAACAGCCGAAAGTTTGAGCTTGAGTAATTCCTTATGGTGCGAAATCTCAATGTGATGAAGGCCAAATTTGGGATCGCCATGCTGCAATCTGACAGGGGCTTTCGCGAAGATGCCAACTTGTGCTCGATGCTAGGAAATACCGCGAAGTCGATTTGGCTGTTGGTATTGGAGACGTAGCGGTATTTATGGGGATCAAATGTTCTGGTGGAAATTTTATCAAATTTTCTGCTAAAGTCTAAATTCGCTGTGGAATATGTTCTGGTGTTCCGTTCAGCGCGCATATCCCAATCGGCGATGGCTGTCTTTCAGTGTCATTAATACCATTTGCAAATCGCTAATTGGGATATGCGCTCTGGACGCTAACAAGCTGAAAGATGCACCAAATGGAAAGCCGGGTATATCCCGGCTTTCGTCTTTTTAAGCGACCGCAAACCCCGCCCTCAAAAACCCCCGAAACCTTGCTCTGCCGCCGCGCTCGGGCGCTGCATTGAGGTGGTAGTTGGGAAATCGGCTGAGGAAGCCTTGGAGGGCGATGCGGGCTTCTAGGCGGGCGAGGGATAGGCCTGCGCATTGGTGGATGCCGAAGCCGAAGGCGAGGTGTTTGTTGGGGCTGCGGTCGAGCTGGAGTTGGTTGGGGTTGTCAAAGACGGTGCTGTCGCGGTTGGCTGCGCCGATGCATAAGGTCAGCAGCGTGCCGGCGGGATAGCGCTGGCCGGCTAGCTCGAAGTCTGCTGTGGCGCGGCGGTTGCCGAGTTGGTTGCTGGACTCGAAGCGCAGGAATTCGTCGATGGCGGTGTCGAATGCATCGGTGCTTTTTTGGAGTGCCGTTTTTTGATCGAAATTGGCTTCTGGCCAGCGTGAAATCTGCGCGGAGTGCTCTTTTATTGATAGTAAATTTTTTAAAGCCTGCGGATGCTCTTGGAGGCTGACGAGGGCGTTGCCGATGAGGTTGGTGGTGGTTTCGTGGCCTGCGTTCAAAATGAAGATGCAGTTTTGCAGCAGCTCGTTGGTCGTGAGCGCTGGCTCGCTTTGGATGAGACGGGTGAGCACATCGTGCTCTGGGTTGCCGGGCTGCTGGCGGCGCTCTTGCACCAAGCCTTGCAAATAGTGTTTGAAATCGCTCACGCTTTGGTTGCCTAAGCTGTGTTGCTCGGGTGTGAGCTTGGGCTCTAGTGCGCCAAGAATGGCCAAGCTCCAGCCGCGCAGTGGGGCGCGGTCTTGATGGGGTATGCCCAAGAGGTTGCCGATGATTTCAACGGGAATGGCGCTGGCAAAGTCTTCAATTAAGTCGCCGCCGCCCTTGGCCTCAATCTGGTTTAACAGCCCATCCACAAGTTGCACGAGGCCCGCTTGCATTTGCTCTACGGCGCGGCGCGAGAGTGCGCCCATGATGATGGTTCGCACACGGGTGTGCAGCGGTGGATCGTTGAAGACGAGGCTGCTGGTGTGATGCTCATACAGCGGGGCGACTGAGCCTTGGCTGCTGAAGGGGCTGACGTTAAATTTAGGTGTGAACTCGGCTTGTTTGTCTGAACTGAAAGTCTTCGCATCTTTGTAAACGCTCACCAGATCTGCATGCCGGGTGAGAAATAAGCTGCCGTCTGGCATGTGGCGAATGGGCTGATGCTTGCGCAGCCAGTCGTATACCGGGTAGGGGTTGGCATAAAAATCGGGTGGTAATTCACGCAGATCGAAGCTTTGCGCGATTTCCTGAGCCCGCCCGGGCAGCATGGCGGGGGTAATCATGTGGGCAGTGTAAGAGCGCATTTTTAAAGCAAAATCGGCCTTTTGCCGGCATGGAATGTGCGTGGAGTGCTCTTGAATTGATAGTGAATCATGCAAGCAATGAGCAGAGCGTTAGGGTTTGCTGCTTAAGATCAGCTGTTGCGCAAGGCTGGCGATCAATTCTTGCATTGCGCGTTGCGTGAGCGTATTGGGGCGCAGGGCGCTAACGGCTAGGCTCAGGCGTGCGTGCAAGCCCGTAATCGGCTGCACACGAAAACGCTGGTTGGCTTGGGCGCTCGTTGCCGCACTGCTGATCACACCGCCCACCGCGCTTTGCGGTAATACCGCAGCGCCGGCGCCATCGGCAACCAGCTCCAAGATCGCAGACACGCCATCTATTTCTAGCGCGATCAATGGTTTGATACCGATTTTGCCGAGTTCGGTTTCTACCAAATTGCGAATTGCATTGGGCCGCGTGGGGATGACCAAGGGCAGGTCGGCCAGAGCTTTCAAGGCCACGGGTTGGATGGCTGCTGCGCCAGCCTTTGGCTTGGTATCGGCTTGCGGCGCTTGCACCAAATACATTTCCTCATCGAGCAAATGCATGATCTCAATTTCGGGTGCGCGCGTGGCGTTATAGAGGAGGGCGATGTCTAAGCGGCCATTGAGCAAAGCTTCTTGCATGCCGACAGATAAGCCTTCTTGCAATGCCAGCGTCGCTTGCGGCATGCTGGCGCGAAATTGGCGCGTGATCGCCACTGCCAGCACTTTGGCCACACTCGTGGGCATGCCTACAGATACGCGACCGGACAAGCCGCCGCGCGCTCTTCCTAGCTCCTCTTTGGCTCGCTCGACTTGATGCAAAATGCCGCGCCCATGCTCCAGCATCAGCTGGCCAGCCTCAGTGGGCAAGGCGCCGCGCCCATTGCGCAGGAGCAGGTTTTGCCGCAGCTCGACTTCGAGCAGGCGAACTTGGCGCGAGAGCGCGGGCTGCGCAATGCGAAGCTGTTGTGCGGCGCGAGTGAAACTGCCCAGTTCGGCCACGCGGACGAAGTATTCAAGTTGCTTGAGATCCATGATGCGTTGAGTGTGTTTAGATTATTTCATCATGATATACCTGCTAGAGGCAATGAGGGTTTTCGGCATAGCTGGACGATGCCACAATGATTTTTTCTGGTTCTTTTCACATGCTCCCACTGCTCAAAGGCATCTCTTCCATGGCCACGCGCCAGGTGCTGGCGCAGTTGTGCGCGGCCTATGAGGCGGCTGGCGGGCAGCGGGTGGAGATTGAATCCGTGGGCGGCATAGAGGCGGCCAAGCGTGTGGCCTCCAGTGAGCCGTTTGATCTAGTGTTGCTGGGCTCGGATGCGATAGACAAACTCATTGCAGCGGGGCATTTGATCGCTGGCAGCCGCGTGGATTGGGTGACTTCGCCGATTTCAGTTGCTATTCAATCAGGAGCGCCCCGCGTAGATATTTCCTCGTCAAATAGTCTAAAAGACTCTTTGCTGAAGGCGACAAATATCGGTTATTCAACGGGCCCGAGTGGCGTGTATCTGGCGCAATTGTTTGAAAAGCTGGGCCTAGCTGAGGCGATGAAAGCCAAGACGATCATTCCGCCGTCAGGCGTCGCTGTGGGCAGCTTGTTGGCGCGGGGTGAGGTGCAGATCGGTTTTCAACAACGCTCCGAATTGATCAACATGGAAGGCATCGAGATGCTGGGCAATTTGCCCGATGAAATTGCCTACATCACCACATTCAGTGTGGGCGTACCCCTCACGGCTCAGGCGGTTTCACGCAATGCTGCCACACAATTCATTGAGTTCCTCAATTCTCCACAAGCTGGGCCAATCAAGCTCTCCCAAGGCATGAACCCCATCACCATGCAAGCCAATTAAATGGGGTCAGACCCATTTAATTTCAACATCACCACCATGAACCAATCTCTCATTATTGATTGCCACGGCCACTACACCACCGCCCCCAAAGCGCTGGAGACTTGGCGCAACGCGCAGATTGCCGGCATCAAAGACCCTGCCGTGATGCCACGCGCTTCGGATTTGAAGATTTCAGACGAGGAGATCCGCGAGACGATTGTCAATAACCAACTCAAGCTGATGAAAGAGCGAGGCAGCGATCTCACGCTGTTTTCTCCTCGTGCGAGTTTTATGGCGCATCACATTGGCGATTTCAATGTGTCGAGCACATGGGCGGCGATTTGCAATGAGCTGTGTTTCCGCGTGAGCGAGCTGTTTCCTGATCATTTCGTGCCCGTAGCGATGCTGCCGCAATCGCCCGGCGTTGATCCACGCACTTGTATTCCAGAGCTAGAAAAATGCGTCAAAGAATACGGCGCAGTCGGCATCAATTTGAACCCTGATCCCAGTGGCGGGCATTGGACATCGCCGCCTTTGACGGACAAACATTGGTATCCGATTTACGAAAAAATGGCCGAATACGATTTGCCCGCCATGATTCATGTGAGCACGAGCTGCAACGCTTGCTTTCACACCACGGGCGCACATTATTTGAATGCGGATACGACCGCCTTCATGCAATTGCTCGAAGGCGATTTGTTCAAAGATTTTCCGACCTTGAAGTTTTTAATTCCCCACGGCGGCGGCGCTGTTCCCTATCACTGGGGGCGCTTCCGGGGCTTGGCCGATATGATGAAAAAGCCCAAGCTCGATGCGCATTTGCTGAACAATATTTACTTTGACACCTGCGTCTATCATCAGCCCGGCATTGATTTGCTGAACACCGTAATCCCGGCGAAAAACGTGCTGTTTGCCAGCGAGATGATTGGCGCGGTGCGGGGGATTGATGAGACGACTGGGCACTATTTTGACGACACCAAACGCTACATCGACAACTCAAAGATTTTGAGCGATGCCGATAAAGCTGCGATTTTTGAAGGCAATACGCGCCGCGTGTTTTCTCGCCTGGATACACGCTTGAAAGCGAAAGGGATTTGATATGTTTGAACTTGGCGTTGTTTACCGCAACATTACTCGCGCAGACCGCGCGGCCACGGATGCTCTTGCAGTGCTAGGAAGTGCAACTGTGCACGAAGCCATGGGGCGGGTTGGCCTCATGAAGCCCTATATGCGACCTATCTACGCGGGCGCTCAGGTGAGCGGCACAGCCGTCACCGTGCTTTTGCATCCCGGGGACAATTGGATGATGCATGTGGTGGCCGAGCAAATTCAGCCCGGCGATATCGTGGTGGCAGCGATCACTGCCGAATGCACCGATGGCTACTTTGGCGATTTGCTGGCCACGAGTTTCCAAGCGCGTGGGGCCAGGGCGCTCATCATCGATGCCGGCGTGCGCGATGTGAAGACTCTGAAGGAGATGAATTTCCCCGTCTGGAGCAAAGCGATCAGCAGTAAAGGCACGATCAAGGCCACGCTGGGCTCGGTGAACATTCCCGTGGTCTGCGCAGGCATGAGCGTGCAGCCGGGTGATGCGGTGGTGGCCGATGATGATGGCGTGGTGGTGGTGCCCAAGGCGATGGTGCAAAAGACCTTGGAGGCAGCACAAACGCGCGAAGCCAATGAAGGCGCAAAGAGAAAGAAGCTAGCCAGCGGCGTGCTTGGTCTCGATATGTACAACATGCGCGAGCCTTTGGCCAAAGCCGGTCTCCGTTATATCGATTGAAGAGCGATGAGCAAAACAACTTCAGGTGATTTCACCAAAACTGTAGGCTGGCTCGATTGGTACGACGACCCGACCAAGCCGCGTTTTCAATTGCCCGCAGGCGCTGTCGATGCGCATTGCCATGTGTTTGGCCCTGGCGCGGAATTTCCCTATGCGCCAGAGCGCAAATACACGCCCTGCGAT
>JAAUOI010000195.1 GCA_012036375.1 Allobrachymonas sp.
TGCTCTTTTAAAAATACTGAGATTCACGACATTTCGGTGGCCATTGGCGTGGATCCCCACGGCCCGCAAGATTCGCCCGATTTGAGCGGCCTGCGCTACGGCAAGATCTGCATTTTGAGCGACGCGGATGTGGACGGCTCGCATATTCAAGTGCTGCTGCTGACGCTGTTTTTCAAGCATTTTCCCAAGCTGATCGAAGCGGGCAACGTCTATGTCGCCCGCCCGCCGCTCTTTCGTGTGGACACCCCCGCCCGAGGCAAAAAGCCCGCCGGCAAACTCTACGCGCTCGACGAAGGCGAACTCACCGCCATCCTCGACAAACTGCGCAAAGAAGGCGTGGCCGAGGGCAAATGGACGATCAGCCGCTTCAAAGGCTTGGGCGAGATGAACGCCGAGCAACTCTGGGAAACCACCCTCAACCCCGACACCCGCCGCCTGCTGCCGGTGCAATACGGCAATTTAGATTTCGCGCAAGTCTCAAGCAGCTTCAACCAGCTCATGGGCAAAGGCGAAGCTGCTGCCCGGCGCGAGCTGATGGAGCTGCATGGGGATGCGATTGAGGTGGATGTTTGATGGCTTCGCTATATTTTCGGAAATTCGGGGCGCAGTGCGTACCAAATTCAATGCTAGACCCAATGATTCGTCATTTCGCGCTTGACGAATCATTAAGTGCGAGGATGTCGCACTTATTTGGCGATACTGAGTCGATTTTGAATAAGTCAGACACCTTCTGACTTATTTGAGAATTTGTGTTTTATTACAGTCACTGTTCAATTTTTAGCTAAGCCATGAACGAAAAAAAGTTATCGCTAAGTCAGTTGCTGAACTTGGCGTCGCAATACGCCTCAAATAAATTGATATTGCCGAGCCAAGCGCTGTTTGGGGCTTCAGACGGAAAAGCTGTAGGCACCTATGTTGAGCAAGGTTTGCGCGACTACATTACGGCGCAAGGATTTTCAGCGGGTAACGGTAGTTCAGCCAACGGCCTTGATTTCCCAGACTTGAATATTGACTTGAAAGTGACTAGTTTGAGGCAACCTCAATCGTCGTGCCCATTCAAGTTTGCCAAGCAAAAGGTTTATGGTCTAGGGTATTCGTTGCTTGTCTTTGTTTACAACAAAGTTGACATTCAAGCCGAAGAAAAATCATGGCTAGACATTCAGCATATCGTGCATGTGGCTAGTGAAAAAACCGCAGATTATCAGCTCACGAAAAGTCTCATAGAGATGCTTTCCGCCGATGGCAATCGGGATGATGTGTTTGCACTACTCTCTGAAAAAAATCTACCGCTGGATGAAATTGGCTTGAATCAACTGGCCGATGAAATCATGCAGTCGCCACCTGTGCAAGGGTATCTGACGATCTCGAATGCTTTGCAATGGCGATTGCAATACACACGAATCATTGAAAAGGCGGGAGTCGTAGAGGGCATTAACTCGGTTTACCGTGGAAACTCAAAATGAATACCCGCAAAACGACCATAGAGTTTGGAGATTTTCAAACCCCCAAGCTTTTGGCCGAGCAGGTGTGTGATTGCCTTTTGAAAATAGGCGTTGATCCTCAGTGCATCATTGAGCCCAATTGTGGACAAGGCCAATTTCTGTTGGCTGCGGCCAAAGCTTTTCCCAAAAGCCAACTAAAAGGCTACGAAATCAATCCCGACTACTGTGCGCAGGCAAGTCATGCATTGCAGTCTGAAGGCAAAAATAATTGTGTAGAAGTTCAACAGGCCGATTTTTTTAAAACTGATTGGCAGTTGGAACTGCCTGCTCTGCAACAAGAATCCCTCTTGGTTCTGGGCAACCCTCCGTGGGTCACCAATTCTGTGTTGGCCACGCTTGAGTCAAAAAATGCGCCAGTCAAAGCTAATTTTCAAGCGATGAAGGGAATGGATGCGATGACAGGAGCAGCTAACTTTGACATTTCAGAGTGGATGTTGATACAAATACTAAGTTGGTTCAAAGCTCGTCAGGGCGCAATCGCGATGCTGGTCAAGTCTGCGGTTGCTAGGAAAGTGCTCGCCCATGCTTTTGTGCAAAAGCTAGGGCCATCCCGCGCATGGATGGCTAAGATTGATGCCAAGCAGCACTTTGATGTTTCTGTTGACGCCTGTCTGCTCTACATAGGTTTCGAGGCTGAATTGAAGCAAGTGCAAAGCAGCTATCAGGTTTATCCAAGTCTTGATCTGTGCGATGGTCAAGAGGTGGGTTTCTTCCAAGGCGCATGGGTAACGAATCCTCAGGCGATTTTGCAACATGCGCATTTGCTTCGGGCTCATAAACCGCTTGATGAGTTTAAATGGCGGTCTGGCATCAAACACGATGCCTCCGCCGTTTGCGAGTTGAAGCGCCAAGGCGATGTTTTGCTCAACGGCTTGCAAGAAGAAGTTCATATAGAGCCTGACTATTTATATCCCCTGTTGAAGGGATCAGAGGTGGCTAATGGCGCTGTTTGGTCTGGCAAACAATTGTTGGTCACTCAAAAATCAGTGGGGCAGAGCACTGAATTGATCTCGGTACTTGCTCCTAAAACATGGGCTTATCTCATGAAGCATGCCGATGTTTTTGACAAACGAGCCAGTAGTATTTATAAAAATAATCCTAGGTTTTCTATCTTCGGCGTTGGAAGTTACTCCTTCAAGCCTTGGCGGGTAGCAATTTGCGCTTTGTATAAGAAACTAGATTTCGTTGTGATTGCTCCAATTGAATGTAAACCCGTCATGTTTGATGACACGGTTTACTACTTGGCCTTTGATACTGAGCAGCAAGCAAAAAGTGCTCAGAAACAATTACATCAATCCAGCGTACAAAGCTTATTGAACGCGATGATTTTTTGGGACGAAAAAAGACCGATCAAAACCTCAATTTTGAATCGTATTGATTTGGATTTTGGGCAAACTCAAGACCTTCAGACCCAGCTAGGGTTTGAGATTGCTTGAATTTTCTTCTATCAAGTGCATTCAATGACCCCCCGCATCCGCCTTCGCCCCACCATGCAATCCGATTCGGATTTTGTGGTGTCGCTGGAAAATGATCCGGCTAATTTGCCGTTTATCACGCCTTGGGATCGCACGCAGCATGAGGCGGCGATTCGGTTTCCGGATATGCGGCATTTCGTGGTGGAGGGTGGCGCGGGGCTGGAGCCGGTGGGGTTTTTGATTTTGATTGGATGTCGCAATCCGCATCAGTCGATTGAATTGAAGCGGATGGTGATCGCCGCCAAAGGGCAGGGCTTGGGGCGCGCTGCGCTGCGTGTGGCTAAGCGTGTGGCCTTTGATGATTTGGGGGCGCATCGCTTTTGGCTGGACGTGAAATCGCGCAATTTGCGGGCGAAGGCTTTGTATGACGCGGAAGGATTTGTGATGGAGGGCACGCTGCGCGAGGCGGTGCGTGTGGCAACTCGCTCTAGCAGTTTGCCGGCGGGGCGCGAATCGCAAGCGGCGCAGGATTTTGATTCGCTACATGTGCTGTCGATGCTCAAAGCAGAGTTTTTGCAACGCCGCGCTGATGGGCTGGAGGCAGCGGCGTGAAACGGCATTTTTTAAGCAAAATGAGGTTTTACCCGGCGTATTTACTGCGCGGAGTGCTATTGATTCAGGAGTTTTTAAAACTGCAATCACTAAGGAGTCAGCTTTGAAGCGCTGGCTGTATTTGCTTTTTGGTTTGGCGCTATTTGGTGCGATTATTCTTTTCGGGAATGTTGCAGCAGAATATTCGTCGAATTGGAAGATCTATTTGGTATTGGCAATCGTGTTGATCTTGGTGCCTTGGGGCATGTATGGTGAGCGATTGAGTCAGAAGGATAAAACTGGGAAAGCGAAGAAGCGTGCGCAAGAGATTGGGCGGCAATCTGAGTGGAATGGCGTTGAACTAATAGTTGGATATCGTTGGCTGAAGGCGCTGTTTTTTATTGCTTTGTATGGAGTTTGCTTTGTTCTGCTCATGTTTTTGATATTAGGTGTTGAGCTTTCTTCTTCAGCGAATTGGACGTTTAAGGGAGCTATTGGCTTTTCAATCATGTTGTTTTTGCTTCTTTTCACAGGCTGTGCAACTTGGTCGTGGTTGGCTGGCCTAGTAGCTGCAATTTTTCATGGTTTTTCTGTGCGAGTAAACGCGAATGGATTTCATTTATCAGGACTGCCAAGTTTGCCTTTCGCTGCAATTTCTCGCGTCGGTTTTCGAGAACAAGTATCTCGACATGGATCGATAACAAGCTTTTTAGTTCTTGAGTTGAATCAAGAAAAGAAGAGTGAGATTTGGCGCAGTCCGTGGCGGGCATTGCTAGCAGGTTACATTTTTCTGTTCATGAGCTACTTTCGTCCCCGTCGTGATACAACATTGTTTCAAATTCATGCGAGGCATTGGAAGGCGGCTGCACCTACCATTGCAGCCGCCATACGTCGATTGAGTGAGAAATCAGGACAGTTCCCTGTTGTGGCCTATAGCCCATGGTCTACCCCAGCTGAATCGCGCGAAGAGCATAGGCTGTTTAAACATAATCTCGACTGATACGAAACTCTCAATTAACGAGCAACACATGCAATCCATGTATGAACGCTTTTCTAAGGGGCAGCGTCTGACGGATAGCGATACTAAGACGCTTGATGCATCGTTCGCTGTACTCGATAAACAACTGAGCTCTCAGCAAGATTCGTTGAAAGATTTGGTGGCTTTACAGGGTAAGCAGCAAGACAGGGCTGTTGAAAACATAAAGTCTCAAACAAAATACTTACCGATAGCGTATGCCAACATCATTGGTCTAGCACTGTTCTCAATCATCATGCAGGTGCTTCGATGACATCACATATCGGCAGCCACCCCAGTTGCAACATTAGCTGGCATTTTTTAAGCAAAATGAGCAATTTGCCGGCATGGAATCTGCGCGAAATGCTATTAAATTTGAAGCGATTGACTTGCGCTCTTGTATTGGCTTTGCTTACTCCGCTATCTGCTCAAGCCGATGTCTGGGGCTTTATTGATGCCAAAGGCGTGGCGCATTTTGCGGCTGAGAAGTTGGATGATCGGTATGAGTTGTTTTTCAAAGGCAATACGGGCTTTGACACGAAAGAGGGCGTGAACCCTGCTGGGGGCGAAAAGACGCGCCAGAGCCTGAGACACCGCGCAGCGTGGCTGTGCCTTCGGGCAAATCTAAGCTGCTGGCGTTTTTTGAGGTGTCGCCAAATTTCAAAGCGGTGCGGCATCACATGCGTGAATCGGCGCAGGCTTACAACATTGATTTTGAATTGCTGCAAGCTTTGATTGCCACGGAGAGTGGCTTTGATACGCAGGCGGTGTCGCCCAAAGGCGCGGTGGGCTTGATGCAGCTGATGCCACCCACGGCGCAGCGCTATGGCGTGAGGGGCGATGCGACAACGCCGATTGAGAAGAAGCTGACTGACCCTAAGACGAATATCCGCGCTGGCAGCCGTTATCTGCGCGATTTGATCAATCTGTTTCCCGGCCGGCTTGATCTGGCGCTGGCCGCTTACAACGCGGGCGAGGGCGCAGTGCAGCGCTATGGCAATAAGATTCCGCCGTTCAAAGAAACGCAAAATTATGTGGTGACGGTGATGCAAATTTACCGCCAGCTCAAGCCGCCTGCGGCGCTCGCTGCGAAGCCTGCCGCGCCACAAACGCCCAATCGCGTGCGCATGGAATTCCCGCAGCAAACACCCGGCCAAATCATGGGGCGCGGCAACATGGTGCCGCCGCTGGCAGGAATGCCTGCAAGCTCCGGTGATGTGCCTAACAACAAATAATTTTTTGACACAAGCTTTTCATGACTGATCAAACCACTCTCGATTTAGATGCCGGCGATGGCGACGGCAGCGACAAAGCCTTGCCCAGCGGCGAATCTGCCGACGCGCTGAACCTCGCGCAATATGCGCAGCGCGCTTACCTCGAATATGCACTCAGCGTTGTCAAAGGCCGCGCCTTGCCCGATGTCTGCGATGGTCAAAAACCCGTGCAGCGGCGCATTATTACGCGATGCACCGCATGGGCTTGTCGTTTGGCGGCAGCAATGGGGCGAGTGGCGCCAAGCCGGTGAAATCAGCTCGGGTGGTGGGGCGATGTGCTGGGCAAATACCACCCCCACG
>JAAUOI010000008.1 GCA_012036375.1 Allobrachymonas sp.
ACCGAGAAACAAAAACACAAAGCGCATGCAGGCCAAAGTGCACAAACCAAGTCACTGAGAAACAAAAACAAAGGCCGTAGCGAGCAACCAAGAAACAGACGCAAAAAGCGCAAAATTAAATAGTATCTGACCCCATTTAATTTCCATGCTTACAGAAAATACGCCGCAAAGCAATATCTGTGCCGCCGTGAAGTACACTTCCATTCCCGCGCGGCTGCAGCGCCTGTCCGCAGCTCTTGTAAAAAAGGATTGCTATGCCCACAACACCTTTGCTCCCTATCGCCCGCCTGCTTGCCGTGGCGCTGGCTGGCATCGTGGCCAGCTCGGTGGCTTGGGCCGAAAAAGCAGATCGACAGAAGCCCATGAACGCTGAGGCCGATTCGCTGCGCTATGACGACGTCAAGCAAATCAGCGTGTTTACGGGCAATGTGGTCATCACCAAAGGCACCATGATTATTCGCGCGGATCGTGTCGAGGTGCGGCAAGACAGCGAGGGATTTCAGTTTGGCACGGCCACCAGCACAGGCGGCAAACGCGCCTTCTTCCGCCAAAAGCGTGACACGGCAGCAGGTGGCGTGGACGAGTGGATCGAAGGCGATGGCGAAGTCATCGTCTACGACGGCAAGGCCGACACCGTCACCTTCCGGCAAAACGCCCACATGCGCCGTCTGCGCGGCACTACTGTGTCAGACGAAGCACAAGGCGCATTGATTACGTATGACAACAGCAGCGATGTGTTCAACGTCGCTGGCACACCCAGCACGGGCGGTGCGCCCGCAGGGCGCGTGCGGGCCGTGCTCAGTCCGCGTTCGAATGCGGCGGCAGGCGCATCCACATCGCCAGCTGCAACGCAGCCTGCCTCCCCAGCCACGCCTGGCACCAACTTGCGCCCCAGCACCACGCTTGGCGCAGACAAAAAGTGAGCCGGCGTTGACTGCTGAAAACACCCCGTCATCCATGGCTGCCAGCGCAGTCAACCCAGCGCAGGCGCTGGCCAATTCTTCCAGCCATAGCGCTGGTTCTGCTGAGTCCGCCTTGCGCCAGCTTGAAGCGCGGGGTCTGCAAAAAGCTATGGTGCAAGGCAGGTGGTCAAAGATGTGTCGTTGTCGGTGGCCCAGGGTGAAGTGGTGGGCTTGCTCGGGCCCAATGGCGCTGGCAAAACGACCTCGTTTTACATGATCGTTGGCCTCGTGCGTGCCGATGCGGGCGAGATTTTGATCAATGGCCTGAGTGCAGGCCGCATGCCCATTCATCGCCGCTCGCGCATGGGGCTGTCGTATTTGCCGCAAGAAGCTTCAATTTTTCGCAAGCTCAATGTGGCAGAAAACGTGCAAGCTGTCCTCGAATTACAGCGTGATGAGGCGGGCAAGCCACTGTCTCAGGCGGTGTTGCAGGAGCAACTGGAGCGTTTGCTCAAAGATTTGCGTGTCGATCATTTGCGCGATTCGCCCGCGCTGGCACTCTCGGGCGGCGAGCGCGCCGGGTGGAAATTGCCCGCGCTTTGGCATCAAACCCACGCTTTATTTTGCTCGATGAGCCGTTTGCTGGCATTGACCCAATTGCCGTGATCGAGATTCAGCGCATCATTGGTTTTCTCAAAAGCCGAGGTATTGGCGTGTTGATCACGGATCACAATGTACGCGAGACCTTGGGCATTTGCGATCATGCCTACATCATTAGTGAAGGCCGCGTGCTCGCGCGTGGCACGCCTTCTGAGATTGTGGACAACGCCGATGTTCGCCGTGTGTATCTCGGCGAACATTTCCGAATGTAGTCATGGTGCCCCCCCACTCCTGCGCTTGGCAAGGTGCATGGCCCACCGGGCTAGTGCAACCCCTATGAAACCGGGTCTGAGTCTTCGCGTCTCTCAGCATCTGGCGCTCACGCCGCAGTTGCAGCAGTCGATCCGCCTCTTGCAGTTGTCTACGCTGGAGCTGTCGCAAGAGATTGAGCAGATGCTTCAAGACAACCCATTCTTGGAGCAAGAAGATGCGCCACAGGGCGGCCAAGAAGCGCTTGACACAGAGCGCAACTTGCGCAGCGATGAGCTACTGGCGCAAGAAGAGCGCGAACAAGCGCATGACAATGATTTTACAAAAACTACTGATTTGATAGCACTCGGCGCAGACTCTATGCCGGCTAATGACTCATTTGACCTTAAAAATGCGGGTTCAGAAGTGCCCAGCGAGGCAGATGCGGCAAGCCAAGAGGGCAGCGATGCGCCGCAAGACTGGGAAGGCGATGGCAGCACCGACACCGCGCCTGATGATTCTGAATGGGGCGTGGAAGCCGCTGCGCGGCAAAGCGATTCGGTGAAAAGCGCTTCGGGCGATGACATGGAGACCGATTCGCGCAACGCCGCCCACGAATCTTTGCAAGACCATTTGCACCGCCAAGCTTTGCTGCTTCGCCTGTCGCCGCAAGATGCTACTGCGCTGAAGGTGCTGATCGAATCGCTCAACGACGATGGCTACTTGGCCGATGAATTGGAAGACATCGCGCAAAGCCTAGGCGCTCGCACTTTGGAAGAGGTTGAAGAGCTGATGGCGCAGTTTGCGATCAGCTTGAAATTGCTGCAAAGCCTTGAGCCCACAGGCGTGGGTGCCCGAGACTTGAAAGAATGCTTGCTGCTTCAATTACGAGCCAGCTTGGAGCAAGGCCGCATTCATCCGGAAGAGGCGATAGCCGCGCAAAGCGTGCTCGCGCAGCCCTTGGAGCTGCTGGCCAAGCGCGATGTGCGCCGCTTGGCCAGCTTGTGTAAGCTGCCGCAAGATGAAGTCCGTGCTGTGATCAGCCTGATTGCCAAGCTTGAACCCAAGCCCGGGCGGCGATTTGCGCAGGTCGAGCGCCATATCGTGATTCCTGATGTGATCGTGCGCCCCGTGATCCGCCGTGGGCAAACACATTTTGTGGCGCAGCTTAACAGCGATGTGGTGCCCAAGTTGCATGTGCACGATCTGTATGCGAACGCTTTGGGCGCAATGAAGGGCAGTAAAAAGACAGAGGCTGTTCAAGGCCTGCAAACGCGGCTGCAAGAAGCGCGTTGGTTTATTAAAAATGTGCAGCAGCGCTTTGACACGATTCTGCGCGTGAGCCAAGCCATCGTCGAGCGGCAAAGCAGTTTCTTCAAGCATGGCGCAGTGGGTATGCGCCCCTTGGTGCTGCGCGAGATTGCCGATGAAATTGGCATGCATGAATCCACCATCAGCCGCGTGACGACTGCCAAATACATGGCCACGCCGTGGGGCACGTTCGAGCTGAAATACTTTTCGGATCAGCCCTCACCACCGAGACTGGCGGCATCGCCTCCAGCACCGCCGTTCGCGAGCTGATCAAGCAGTTCATTGATGCCGAAAGCAAAGCCAAGCCCCTGTCAGATAACGCGATCACGGATATGCTCAAGGAGCAAGGCATCGAATGCGCCCGCCGCACCGTCGCCAAATACCGTGAGGCGCTGCGCATTCCCGTGACGAGTTTGCGCAAAACGCTGTGAGCGCGAAAGGAAAATGGGGTCAGATCACAATTCAGGACATTGACCTTCCCGAAGCGAATTCAAACCTTGACGAAATTGTGCTCTGACCCCACTTTCCGTCTCCCCGAAGCGTCACAATAGTCGAGCGCATTTGCCTATACAACAAACCATGAACCACCTCACCCTCTTCCTCCCCTGTGCAGGTGGCGTTGAACCTTATCTTGCGCAAGAAGCCGCGCTGATTCTTGGCCGCAAAGACGGCATTCAACTAGAGTCGGCCGGCGTGCGCATTGAAGCCAGTTGGCGCGAGGCGATGCAGCTTAATTTGCATAGCCGCTTGGCCAGCCGCGTGCTCATTCAAGTGCAAGGCTGCGCATACCGTAGCGAGCAAGACATTTACCAAGCCGCCTGCGATGTGGCCTGGGAGATTTGGTTTTCTCAGCGCCAAACCTTCAAAATCGACATCACCGCCACCCGCAGCCCCTTAAAAAGCCTCAATTTCGCGGCTTTGCGCGTCAAAGATGCGATTTGCGACCGTTTTCGCCACCTCACGGGCGAGCGCCCCAGCGTCGATGTGCAGCGGCCTGATGCGCGGATTTACGTGCATTTAAGCGCAGATGAGCTGTCTTTGTATGTTGATACCAGCGGCGAGCCTTTGTTCAAACGCGGCTGGCGGCAAGACAAAGGTGATGCGCCGCTCAAAGAAACCTTGGCGGCGGCCATGCTGGCGGCCAGTGGCTGGTGGAACTTAGAGGGCGAGCAGCGCGAACTTCAACCGCTCTACGACCCCTGCTGTGGCAGTGGCACGATTGCCATCGAAGCGGCGCAAATCGCTCTGGGTATCCCCGCAGGCGGCCAGCGCCGCTTTGGCTTTGAGCGCTTGATTCCGTTTCAGGATCATGTCTGGAATGCTATGAAAACAATAGCATTTCGCGCAGATTCTATGCCGGCTAACAGCCAAAAAGGCTTAAAAAACTTAGTTATTTACGGATCTGACGTCGCTCACCGTATGGCAGATTTTGCGCAGCGAAATGCCGAGTTGGCCGGCGTGGGCGCTGCGATCGAGTTTCGTGGCGGCGATGCCCTGCAACGCAAGCCACCTTGCCCCGTGCCCCCGCAAGGCGCAGTGATTTTGACGAATCCGCCGTATGGCGAGCGCATTGAAGTAGCCGGCGTGGCGGGAGTTCACTCCCTCTCCCCTCGGGAGAGGGCTGGGGTGAGGGCATCTTCCGGCCAACTCCGCCCCAACCGCGAAACCGCAGAATTCAACGCCGAAGAAGGCGACTTTTTCCCCCAACTTGCCACCCATTGGAAAACCCATTTCGACGGCTGGACGGCTCACTTACTCGTCCCCGACATGAAGCTCCCCGGCAAAATGCGCCTCAAAGAAAGTCGCCGCGTGCCGCTGTGGAACGGCCCCATCGAATGTCGCCTGTTCCGCTTTGATATTCAAGGCCGGCGAGTGCCTTCTGAGCCAAAAGAGGCTGCATCTGCTCCCGCGCCTCAACCATGAGCAATTCAACCCTGCTGATCCTGGACACCAATATTGTCCTGGACCTCTTGCTTTTCCAAGACCCTCGCTGCCAACCACTGCATCAAGCTTTGACACAGGGCAAAGTTCAATGGATCGCCACGCCGCACATGCGTAATGAACTAGAGCGAGTGCTCACCTATGCGCATATCTCTGCCAAGCTTGAGTTTTATCAAAAATCCAGTAGCGACATCCTCGCTCTTTTCGACAGATATTCCCAAATCGTTGAAGCCCCCAGCACCCGAGCCCCCTTCACCTGCAAAGACGCAGATGACCAGGTCTTCATCGATTTAGCTGCCGCCTGGGCCGATCATTTCAGCACAACATCTGCTAGCCCAGCGTCGAGCCAGGTGGCGGTAAGCTCAACACAACGAGCCATCCACCTGCTGAGCAAAGACAAAGCCGTCCTCAGCATGCGAAAACGCCTCGCCAAACTGTCAATTCATGTCAACACCGCGCAAGATTGGCACATCTGAGCTGACAAAAATGTCACTCCCCCAAAGATCGTCCATCGAACCCAGTCGGTCAAAATCAGCACATGCCAACAAAGTCGCAGTTGACGCTCGACTTTTCAACAAAAAAGCTGCAATCAAAGCACAAGAATCCGTTGGCACGCAGCTTGCTGTAACAAAGAGCTTTCATCCACATTTACAGGAGAATTTTATGAAGCAAATGGTACAAAAGGGTTTCACCCTGATCGAACTGATGATCGTGGTTGCGATTATTGGTATTTTGGCCGCTGTGGCATTGCCTGCTTACCAAGACTACACCGTGCGCGCACGCGTGTCAGAAGGTTTGGCTTTGGCTTCTGGCGCTAAATTGGCTGTGGCTGAGAATGCATCTAATGCTCGCGATTTTGTGTCAGGCTGGTCTGCCCCATCAGAAACCAACGGCGTTTCAGCTGTGGGTATCAATCCGACAGGTGGTGCGATTACAATCAGCTACAAGCCAGCAGCTGGCAATGGCACTATTGTTATTACCCCAACGAGCGGTGGTGCTGCTTTGGTTACTGGAACAATTCCTACCGGCGGCTCAATTTCTTGGGATTGTGCTAGAGATGCAGCGAATTCGGCTACTGGTACTTTATTAGCCAAATACCGTCCAGCGCAATGCCGCGTATAAGTAGTTAGTAATAGCTAATTCAAAAAAGAGAGCATATGCTCTCTTTTTTTTATCCCGAAATGACTAAGTATATGACTCCGAAAACCAAATTGGCCACCACAGTCGTTCTAGCGCTGATATTTTCTGTGGTGCTTTCGCTCCAGCCCTTGTATCGCATTTTCCCTGCCTTGTTAAATGAGAGCCTGAGCATTGCTTTTTGGATGCTGTTGTCTGCATGGGTCTTGCTTCGCTATGCATCAAACTTCAAAACTTTACTCACCCAGACGCAAAGTGCACTGGTTTTTTGCGGTGTCTTTATTTTCGTATTGATCGCACAATTCGCGTTGGGGCATAGCGCTCCGTATGGCGGCTATGTGGCTTTGCATGCGGGTGCGGCGCTCGCTTGTGTACTGGCGATTGTGGCTGGCGCGGCTTGGGCTCAAGGTGGCGAGCGCAGTCTCTCAGGTTCAAGCCTAGTCATTGGTTTGGGCGTGTTCTTGGTTGCCTTGGTGCAGTCGGTGATCGGTTGGCTTCAATTTTTAGAGTTGCATTTGTCATTTCCATGGATTGCATTGCAGGGTTTTGGGGGCAGGGCGTATGGAAACCTGCGGCAATACAACCTGTTTGCCCTGCTCATGTTGTTGGGTTTGTTGGCGCTTGCTGTGTTGATCAATTCGGCCACAGCGCAAGTAAACAAGTTCACTGAAATCCCCAAGCTTCACAAACGTCGGCCAGATTGGTTTTTGGTGGGCATTTATGCGTTTGCGCTGTTGCTCACGGGCACGCTCGTGGCGAGTATTTCGCGCTTTGGCATGCTGATGTGTGCACTTTTTGTGGTCTTGGCCATGGCTGATTTCAAGACGCAACACACAAGACGCGCATGGTTTTTCTTGAGTATTCCGTTCATGTATTGGGCTTGGTACGAAATCTTTACACACCTAGATCATCTCGATCTGCTGCCTTATTACGGCACGCAACGCGCCATCTCAGTCGAGGCATTGAGCGCAGGCAGAAACTCTGATCGACTGGAAATATGGAATGCCTCAATCCAACTGATCAAGGCGCATCCTTGGTGGGGTTTGGGCTATGGTCAGTTGCCGCACTATTCATCGGTCGAAATTTTGAACTGGAATTTTTATTTGGTTCTTGACTATGCGCACAACTTCTTCTTGCAATGGGCGCTTGATTTTGGGCTGCCTGTTGCTGGCTTGCTGTTGTTGGTGTTGTTGTGGATGGTTTGGCAACTTCGCCAGTGGCTCAAAGACTCGACAGGAAGAATACTGTTGGCCATGCTGGCATTTCCCGTGGTGCATGAGCTGGTGGAGTTCCCCTTGCATTACCCTACCTTTTTGATGCCCTGGTGCGTTTTGCTGGGCTTGATGCTGGCGTGGAGGCAAGCGCCAAATGTGCCAGAGCAAGGCGAAGAGAGCTTGCCACGCGCCGCGAGACTCAACTCAATCAGAGGCATGAACGTTCTTGCCGCAACACTGGCGACTCTATTAGGAGTCATGTCAATTTATTCGATCTACGACTCGGGCAAGCCAGCGCAATTGTTCCAGCCGCAGGCCAATATCGCGCAGCTGGAACCCATTCGCTTGGCATACACCACGTTGGGCTTCGAGCATATTGCTGACTACGCGGCGATTCAATCTGTGCCGCCTACCCGCGAAAACGCTGCACAACTGCATAAGTTGGCCGCTAAAGTCTCCAAATTGCGATTCGACATCAATGTGGCTTTGATTTACATGCAGTCAGGCGCGCTCGCCGGAAAAATGTGCGTCGCCAAATCGATGGTGTATCGTTTGGCCAACTCTGACGAGAAATCAAAGAAAAACCTCATGGATACTTTGGGTAAACGCACGGAGCCAGAGTTTCGCGCTTTGGAGACTTTTGCGCGTCAGCCGTACTTCATTGAATGGCAGCCAGACCGCTCAGGCGATTGCTAGGCCGCCTGTGAACTGCTGAAGATGTGCGCGCATTGCTGGCGTTTTGTATTTGCCGCTGTTTTTTGGGCAGTTGGTTAAATCCTTGGACACCGGGCGCCATCAGTGTTGCCTTGCCTTGGTTGTTGGCAGGCATGGCGGTGGGCATCGCGTTATGGCAACACCTGCCATGGAGTTCAAGCCTCAATTGACTCGGGGGATCGCGATGGCTGGCCTTGTGAGCGCGGGCATGGGCTTGCTGCAATATGCGCAAGTCTCTGATGAGCTCGCGCCCTGGGTTAATGCATCACCCGGGGGTGATGTGTATGCCAATTGCGGCAGAGGAATCAGTTGGCGAGTTTGTTGGTGATGGGGTTTTTGCGCTCGCGCTCATGCGGCCCCGGTGGACTGATCCATCGATAAAGTCTTCTTTGAGCGCTTGGCTGAGTCGTTTAGTGAGTACGCTGCTGCTGGGTATGGTGCTGTGCTTGGCCGCCACAGGTTCGCGCACGGGCGGGTTGCAATTGGTTTGCTTGGTGGGCTTGGCTGTCACCCTGCGTACGCAGCTACCTGCGGGAACGCTGGGCTGGCTGTTGCGTGCTTTGGTGTTGTATGGGGTCTGTGTGCTGATCCTGCCAAGTCTGAGCGCGTTCTTGGGGCTGCCGCAAGCAGGGCTACTGGGCAGATTGGATCAGGACAATGCGTTTCCCGCTTGGCGCTATGGAGCAACACACTTGAACTGATCGCACAAAAACCACTGCTCGGCCACGGCTGGCGCTCTCTGGCTTATATGCATTACAGCACTGAGTTTTCGGGCGAGCGGTTCATGGAGATGCTGGATAACGCGCATAACTTGCCGCTGCACTTGGCGGTGGAGTTGGGTGTGCCAGTTGCCTTGGTCGTTTGTGGGTTGGTCGGGTGGTTGACTTGGAAGGGTAGGCCTTGGGCTGAAACTCGCTGGGATCGGCAGTTGGCTTGGGGATGCCTGATGGTGATTGGGATTCACAGCATGCTGGAGTATCCGCTGTGGTATGGGCCGTTTTTTTGACGGCCTTGCTGTGTGTGGGGATTTTGTGTGGGGATTTATGGCGAAATTGGCTGATGGCCGGCACAAAATCTGCGCGGAATGCTATTACTTTAGGAGCGCGCGGGTTGGGTGTGGCGTTGCTGGCATTCACTGCGTTTGCGGCGTTTGACTATCACCGAGTGAGTCAGATTTATTTGCAGCCGGAGGACAGAAGTAGCTGGTACAAGGCTGATGCGTTGGGGGCAGCGCAGCGGTCGGTGCTGTTCAAGAGTCATGCGAAATTTGCCGAGCTGGTGATCACGCCGCTGTCGAGTGCGACTGCGCCGCGCGTGTTTGAATTATCGAGCGAGCTGATTTTTTGGTCGCCTGAGCCGCGCGTGATTGAGAAGCTGATTGAGTCCAGCGTGATGCTGGGCGCAGATGATGTGGCGGCGTTTCATTTGAAACGCTATGCTCGCGCGTATCCAGTGGCTTATGCGCAATGGAAAGCGCGAAGCAAATAGCTCGCAGTATGTAGCTCGTCGTATGTAACTCGTCGTATGTAACTCGTGGTATGTACTTGTGGTACGTAGGGCGCTTACCAGCGCGCTTTGATCAAGTCGTAAGCGTTGTTGCCCACCAAGTGATGCATGCCCGGTGTGGGGTGGCGGTCATCGGCAAACAGGTAGGTGTTGTAGGCTGCGACTGCTGTTGCCGTGGTGCAGAGATTGGTGTTGATGTTGGAGCCAGCGTTGCAAGCGGAGGCATTGGCGACTGCGCCTGCACCGAGGTAGCTGGCGGGTGCATTGACGACGAGGTTGACGTAGGCTTCGTTGTCGATCAATAGCAAGTCGGTGGTTGCAGTGGCTAAGGCGATTTTGAAGGCATCGTTAAACGCGCGCGTGGCGGATGCAAGTTCCGCCACGCGCGCAGCATTGATGGCGAAAGGCGTTTTGCCTAAATCGAGCATATTGCTGGCTACCACATGCTTGCCGCCAGCGGTGAGCAGTCGACGTACTTGTGTGGCCAAATCGCGGGCGGCCGCTTCTGCAGCGGTATTCAGAGCTGCGCCGCTTAAGGTGGTGGCCAGTGCCAGAACCTCAGACACACCGGCATCGACGACCAACACGTCGTTCGCCGTGATGGTGTTGGACGCAAGAAAGCTGCTGATTTGATCGGCAATTGAATTCGCACCCGTGTTGACCCGAGCGCCACCGGTTGCAAAACCCAGACCTGCCGGTGCCGCTGCGATGGTTTTGCCGTAACGTGCGGCCAGTTGCTCCACCCAGATGCTGTTAGCACTGCCGTCGTTCACGGTATAACGGGCCGCCGCGAGGTCTGACCAACCATCGCCAAAGCTCACAAAGCGGTTGGGCACGAGTGGCTCAAAAGTTGAGCCTGAGCCGCAAGCTGACAGCAAGGGCAGTGCGCCGATGGCTGCAACAGCGCCAAGGGTGTGAAGGGCGCGGCGGCGATTGGGGGGAGTAGTCAAACGAGTCATGGCGTGTGTCAAAGAGGGAAAAAGTACCGAGCACGTATCTTAAACGCTGGCAGAGTCGGTGGGCGTGCTCAAAAGTGGGCTGACATGTTGGTATCAAGCCGCTGCCCGCTGCAAACGATCCCGCACGCCGTCCCAATGGGCATCTTGCGGCACGGTTTGTACCCAAATCAGCTTCACGCCCAGTGCATCAAACTCGCGCAGCACGGCAAAAAGCTGCTGCGCGGTGGCCGCAGCATCGTCAGGCATGTGGCGAATCACCAGCTGACTGGAGCTTGTTTTGAGCGGGCTGCGGGCGTAGATGGCGATATTTTTGCGTCTGCACCGAGTAAATCGAGCGCGGTTTGCAAGGCTTTGGCCTCCATCAAGCGCAGCGTGGCGCGTGGCGCGTAATGTGATTCGAGCGTGCCGGAGGCGCGTGGGGCGCTTTGATTCAGGAAGGGGGTTTCAGTGTCGATTTTAAAGCATTTTGAGCCTCTAGCCGGCGTAAAGTCTGCGTTAAATGCTCATCATTTGATAGCAATTGTCTGCCCATCGTGGCTTCAAGTTGAATGCGTGTGAGCGTGCCGGGGCGCAGAAGCACGGGTGCGCCGCGCGTGCAATCGATGAGGGTTGATTCAATGCCCACCTCGCAAGCACCGCCGTCGAGCACGGGGATGCTGCCGCCAAACTCTTGGATCACATGCGCTGCTGTGGTGGGGCTGACTTTGCCGAATTTATTGGCGCTGGGGGCGGAGATGCCCTTGACGCCCCGAGCCGCGCATTCGCGCAGCAACCCAAGCGCCATCGGGTGTGAGGGGCAGCGCAGACCAATCGAATCTTGCCCACCCGCGCTGGCTGCTGCCACGCCGCTCTTGCGCGGCACGATCACGGTGAGCGGCCCTGGCCAAAAGGCGGCCATCAGCTTGTGCGCAAAATCAGGAATATCCGCCGCGAAATGCTGTGCAGAGGCCAGATCAGCCACATGCACGATCAGCGGATGATCGGCTGGCCTGCCCTTGGCAGCAAAAATCTTGACCACGGCCGAATCGATGGTGGCATCAGCGCCGAGGCCATAGACCGTTTCGGTCGGAAACGCCACCAGTTCGCCTGCCGTGATCAGGTCTGCGGCTTGCGCGACGGACAGCGGCGTGGCCAATGAAGACATGGGATGCCAATGATTTGTGAGTCTGCGCTCACTCGCTCGCAAGCTTGGCGAGTAAGACAAACCGAGCAGGCTGGCGACTTCTTCTGCCATGGCCGTCACCGCTTCGGCAGACTCAGCAGTGACCGTGATGTGCCCCATCTTGCGCCCCTTGCGAGCACCGTTTTTGCCATACAGATGCAAGTGCACGCCGGGCATGGCCAAGGCGCTGGCCCAATCGGGCTCGCGCGACTGCCCCGCTTCATCAAACCACAAATCGCCGAGCACATTGAGCATCACCGAAGCGCAGCGCTGCACCGGCGGGGCGAGCGGCAGGCCGCAAAGCGTGCGCACTTGCAGCTCAAATTGGCTCACGCTGGAGCCCTCGATGCTCCAATGGCCGCTGTTGTGCGGACGAGGCGCGATTTCGTTCACGCGCAGTTCACTGGCATCGCTCAAAGCCCCTTGCGCATCCTTGAGCAAGAAAAACTCCACGCAAAGCACGCCCACATAATCCAATTCATTTGCTATTAATTTCGCAGCATTCTGCGCAGATTCCATGCCGGCTAGAGGCATATTTCCATCAAAAATCTCACTGCTGACTAAGATCCCATCAAGGTGCACATTGCGCGCCACGGGCAGCGTCACCATCTGGCCATCTGCCCCACGCGCCACCACCACCGAGCACTCCGCTGCCAAGGGCGCAAGCTGCTCTAACACGCAGGGCACGCTGCCCAGTTTCTTGAACGCGATGCTCGCTTGAGAGCGCGTGCTTCACCTTCGTTTGGCCTTTGCCGTCGTAGCCCAAGGTGGCGGTTTTGAGCAAACCGGGGAAGCAGTCGTCGGGCGCTGAAGTGATGTCGCTCATCTTCTCAATCGCCACAAACTTCACCGGCGCGGCATGCGGGTTGCCCGTCTTTTGCGCAATCTGCGCGAGCCGCGTTTTCTCTTCGATACGGTTTTGGGCCACCGCCACGCAGGCCGCACTGGGCGAGACCACGCGCTGCGCTGCCAGAGTCACCATCGCGGGCGCACTCACGTTTTCAAACTCGGTAGTGATTGCGGCGCAGCGCTGCATCAGCTGCGCCAGCGCCGCCTCATCATCTGTACTGCCTTGGATGTGATAGTTGGATGCTGCGCCTGCCGGGCTGATCGGATCGGCATCGAGCACCGCCGTGAAATAGCCCATGCGCTGCGCAGCATGCACAAACATGCGCCCCAGCTGCCCGCCGCCCAACACGCCGAGCGTGTTTCCTGGTGGTACGCCGAGAGTCGCTCCGGGAAGAATCATGTTCATAGGCCAACCTTCATGTCTGTAGCAAGTTGGGTTTGTGCCGCACGAAACGCGAGCAGCTTCTCGGCCAGCGCTTTGTCACGCAACGCCAGCATGGCAATGGCAAACAGCGCCGCATTCGCCGCCCCCGCCGCGCCAATCGCAAAGGTCGCCACTGGAATGCCCTTGGGCATCTGCACGATCGAATGCAGTGAATCCACGCCCTGCAAATGCTTGGATGCCACCGGCACGCCCAGCACTGGCACGGTAGTCTTCGCCGCCAACATCCCCGGCAAATGCGCCGCGCCGCCTGCGCCCGCAATGATGGCTTGCAGGCTCCGAGCTTGCGCCTCTGAAGCATAGGCAAACATCGCATCCGGCATGCGATGCGCCGAGACGACCTTGCATTCATGGCGGATGCCAAAATCGGTGAGAATCTGCGCAGCGTGTTGCATCGTGTCCCAATCCGAGTTGGAACCCATCACCACGCCGATTTGAATTGATGCTTGCGTCATCCCTTGGATTGTAAGCAGCCGCCCCTAACTGTCTGTATACCTATGATTGATGTGACTATTTCCAGCTTCGAGACCGAAGTCGTCGAAGCCTCCAACACCACCCCTGCGCTGCTTGATTTTTGGGCGCCTTGGTGCGGCCCGTGCAAAACCATTGGCCCGATGCTGGAAAAGCTCGAAGCTGATTACGGCGGGCGCTTCAAGCTCGTCAAAATCAATTCCGATGATGAGCAGCAGCTCTCCGCCGCCTTCGGCATTCGCAGCATTCCCACCTGCATTTTGATGATCAACGGCCAGCCGGTCGATGGCTTCATGGGCGCATTGCCCGAGAGCCAGCTCAAGGCGTTTTTAGACAAGCATTTGCCCCCAGCCGAGGAAACCGAGCCAGAAATCGTCGAAGAAGACGTTGCGCCAGCCAGCGAGGAAGACAAATTAGCTGCGCTACAAGAGGCGATGAACAAAGCCCCCGATGATGACAACGCCCGTTTTGCCTACCTGCAAGCGGCCATGCTCGCAGGCGATGTGGCCGCAGCGCAAAAAGCCTTCACGCCCGTAGCCAACAAAGTGAGCATTGTGCGCCGCTTTGAAAGCGTTCAACTGCTGCTCAATGCTATGAAAAAAGGAGCATTCGGCGCAGATTTAACGCCGGCTAAAGCCCAATTTGATGTAAAAATCGCGGCCAACAAGCGCGATTTTGAAGCCCGCCATGTGTATGCGCAAAATCTCATTGGCGCGGGGCACTACACCGCTGCACTGGATGAACTGCTCGAAATCTTGATGCGCGACAAAGCCTGGGAAGAGGGCAAGGCTCGCAAACTCTACGTAGCCGTGCTTGATTTGATCGATCCGCCCAAACCCAAAGTCGCCGAGGGCCAAATTCCGCCTGAGGACGCGACGGTGGCGACGTATCGCCGGCGCTTGAGTTCGGTGGTTTTGAGCTAAAGGCTTGATTGATCTAGAGATAGAACACGAAAGGCACAGAAGTTGCACGGAAGGCACGAAATATTGCTCGGCTGTTGATCGCTGACCTACAGACCTATCTTCTCATTTTGTTCGACTTCTGTGCCTTTCGCGCAACTTCTGTGCCTTCCGTGTGCCTCTGACCTGTCATACACACAAGATTTCCAAATTTGTCACGGTTTGGCGTGGCGCGGTCTTCCAAGTCGTGAGTTGAAGCGTTACATTGGTTCATCCCAATTTGGAGACCTCGATGAAACTCTCACGCACCCATTCGTTCCTTTTCGCCACTTTGCTGGCCAGCGCCTGCGTCATCGGCCAAGCGCAAACGGCGACCCCTGCGCCTGTACCCCCCTTGACCCCTGCGCAAGTCAAAGCCAATCAAGATTTAGCTGCCGCGCAAGCCGCTGCTGACAAAGCCAACAAAGAGGCGGCTGAGGCGCAAGCCAAGCTCAAAGCCGCCGCAGATGCCAAAGCGGCGCAAGAGGCGCAAGCGGCCAAAGCCGCCCAAGATGCGCAGGCGCTCAAAGCCCAGCAAGCGCAGGTGGCTGCATTGTGCGATAGCTGCGGCATCGTCAAGGGCGTGACCAGCGAAAAGCGCAAAGGCAAAGGTGGAGCACTCGGCATCATTGGTGGCGCGGTGGTGGGTGGTGTGCTAGGCAATCAGGTGGGCGACGGCACAGGCAAAAAATCGCTACCGTTGGCGGCGCAGTAGGCGGCGCTGTGCTCGGCAATGAAATCCAAAAACGCACCACCCGCAAAACCATCCATATCACGCAAATCCAAATGAAAGATGGCAGCATGCGCAGCTACGAATCTGAGTCGGCACCCACTTGGGGCGTGGGCAACAGCGTCAGGCTGGATACGGCTGCGAATACAGTCACAAAGCTTTAACCGAGATTGTCCATTAGGCGGCGCTTCGCGCCTGCGCGTGCTCTCGCGGTGTCTTTTCGGCCATTTTCGTCCTCATTTTCTCAGCCGTAGCACCGCTACGACTTCCAAAATGCGGCCAAAACTGCCTCGAAAATCCACTCGCGATAGTCCCACGCCCTAATGGGCAATCTCGGTTTAATAATATGCAAACTGAATAGATCAGTGTAGCTTTTGGCTATGAGGGGTCAAGCGGCGCAGGCTATTCGGATAGCAATTGAGCCAGCGTCACATACTCACTCACTGGCACTTCTTCTGCTCGGCGCTGGATATCGAATTGTCCTGAAAATCCACGTGCATCGAGCCACTTGCCAAGCGTATGGCGCAGCAGTTTGCGGCGCTGGCTGAAGGCCACTTGCACTAACTCTTCGAGCAATTGAGGGTTCAAAGCAGCAGGCTGATTGCGCACAATCATGCGCACCACTGCGCTTTGCACGCGCGGCGGCGGGTCAAACGCCTCGGGCGGCACGTGCAGAAAACTGTCCATCGCATAACGCCATTGCAGCATGACGGACAAGCGCCCGTAGTCCGAGGTACTGGGTTGCGCTACCATGCGGTCGACCACTTCTTTTTGCAGCATGAAGTGCTGGTCTTGAATCAAATGGGCAAAGGGCAGCAGATGAAAAAGTATGGGCGTTGAGATGTTGTAAGGCAAATTCCCCACAATTCGCAAAGCAGGCGCAGGTGAAATGCCCGTTTCTTTTTTAATAGCATTCAACGCAGGTTGGGTAAAGGAAAAATCCACTTTCAGCACATCAGACTCAATCACTTGAACCGCAGCACCTGCCGATGTGCGTGAGCGCCAATAGGCTGCCAAATCTCGGTCGAGTTCAATCACGGTGATCGCGCCGCAACGCGCCAGCAGCGGCAGCGTCAATGCGCCCAAGCCGGGGCCGATTTCAATTAAATGCTCGCCCGGTTGCGGCGAAATAGTGCTTGCAATCTGCTCAATCAGACCTTGATCGACCAGAAAATGCTGGCCGAAACGCTTGCGCGGGATGTGCTTCAAATCACAGGCTCACATCAAAGGCGCTGTTGAACATGCAGCGTATCACTGCGGCGGCTCACGAAACTCCACAAAAGCCCTTGCTCGTAGCTCTTGAGCCCAAGTGAGGAAGGCTTCATCGAGTTTGCGTTCGCGCAGTGCGCCTCGGGCGGCTTCGCGCTGTTCGCGCTCATTCATCTTGCGCTCGCGGCGCTCTTGCACCTGAATCAAATGCACACCAAAGCGCGACACCAAGGGTTCTGAGACTTGGCCGATTGTCAGCGCATTCATCGCTTCCTCAAACTCAGGCACGAATTGACCAGAAACCGCCCAGCCTAAATCGCCACCCTCACGTGCCGAGCCGTCTTGGGAATTGTCTCGCGCAGCTGTGGCGAAATCTAAGCCGCCCACAATGCGCTTGCGCAGCTCACTGAGGCGTTCGCGCGCAGTAGATTCAGTCAGTTGCGCATTCGTGCGCAGCAAAATATGCCGTGCACGGGTTTGCTGCACTGTGAGGTTGTCAAAACCTTGTTGGCGTTTTTCTACCAGCTTGAGCACATGAAAACCCGCGCCCGAGCGTACCGGCGCAGCCACAGCGCCTACGCTTAAATTTTGCGTGGTCTCAACAAATAAAGTCGGGTAACGATCAGCAGGGCGCAAGCCCATCTGCCCGCCGTTCTCGCGCGCAGCGGGCGCATCAGACAACTCCCGCGCAATCGCAGCGAAATCCTCGCCTGCGCGCGCGCGCTCGAAGGCGCGTTGCGCTTTTGCAGCCAGCGGTGCAAGCTGTGCGTCGGTGATGTTTTCGGGCACAGCCACCAAGATTTGGGCAATGTTCAGCTCAATGTCGAGCGAGGCAGGGTTATCGCGTTGCTCACGAATGAATTGATCGAGTTCGGCGTCGGTGATGCGCACGCGCGGCTCAACCTCACGCTCGCGCACGCGCTGTAGCAGCATTTGGTCTGCGAGGTTGTTGCGAAAACTAGCGTAGTCAATGCCGTCTTGGCGCAGGCGAGAGCGCAGTTGGTCGAGGGTGAGTTGGTTTTGTTGCGCGATGTTTTGCACTGCGCCGTCAATGGCTGCAGCTTCAATGCGCATGCCGTTGCTTTTGGCTAATTGAATTTGCACCCGTTCGCTGATCAGGCGTTCTAGCACTTGGGCATACAACTCTTGTCGGGAGGGTAAGTTGCCGCCACTGCTGGAGGCTTGTTGCTCGACTTGGAGCATGCGGCTGCGCACTTCAAAATGTGTGATCGGCTCAGAATTGACCACGACGGCGATGTAGTCAGCGCTACGCTGTACATTGTCTTGCGTTGGGCGTGGCAAATTGAGGCTGGGGCTGGTGCGCAGTTGTGCCAGCGCCGAGGTGCTCAACGTCAATGCGCAAGCCAAGAAAAGTGCGCGAAGTGCAAAAGTAGTGGTCATAACAATCAGAGCAAAGCTTAATCAAAATTACTGAAGCGGCTGGGCGAAGTCTCGATTTTCTCACGCAGCAGTTGATAGCGCGGCACGTTGTTTTCAGCGCTGAAAGGGGGTTGCTGCCCACACGGGCAAAGCCGACAAATTCCATTTGGAACAAAATGCGTTTATTGGAACTGGTGTTGGTAGTTTGCAGGCGTTCAAGGGCAACGCGCATCAGCCAGCAGCCTGCATCGTATTCAAAGCCTACCAGGGTGTCCACAAATTTACCCTCGCGCAGGCTGTAGTTCAGGCGACCCACGCTGTACCAGCGGCCATCGCCTTGACCCAGGCCCGCGCCGAGATTTTTACCTTTATCACCCCACAAATCATTCAGCGGCCATTGCCAGCCTAGATCGACTTGTTCGCTCACGCCACGGTTGAGGCGGTAAGTGGCGCTCACGGTGCGGTAGTCGCTGGGTGAGTAGCGTGCGCCCAAGGTGGTGCGCTGAGATCGCTTGAGTTGCGGGCTGTACTGCACTGTGCCATCGAATTGCCATTCATTGTTCCAATTGACCGTGGCGCCATACAACATGTCAGAAAACCGCTGCGTATCCGCCACCCCGCCGGGCAAGGTCACGCGCTGGTCTTTGAACCGCAAACGCTGGGCATAAGACAGCCGCACAATTTCTGCGCCTGTTTGCGGATTGAGCAGGCGCGAGCTTAAGCCCAGTGTGAGCAAATTGTTGTCAGAAATACGGTCTTGTCCAGTGAAGGCGTTTTCGCTGAAGACGGTAGCGAAGTTGTAGTCGGTTGCACCCGTGTCATACAGGGGGATTGAGTTTTGGTCACGAAATGGTGTGTAGCTGTAAAACGCACGGGGCTCTAGGGTTTGCGTGAAATCGCGCCCCAAGAAACTGGCATTGCGCTCAAAGATCAGGCCGCTGTCCAAACTGAAGGTGGGCACTAGGCGATTGGCCGTGCGCTTGCCAGCCAAGGGGCCGGCAGTCAGGGGCGCGTCAAATTGATAGCTGCTGCTGTGCAGTTGCAATTTGGGTGTGAAAAAACTACCGGGAGTGATGAAGGGACGGCTAAAGGAGGCGATTGCATAGGAGCGCTGCGCATTGGGGTGCAAAGTGAGGGCGCTGACGGATTGAAAGCGCGTGGTGTCCAGCTCCAAACTGTAATCAAAACCGCCGTGGTTCACGCGCGCGTAACGGCCATTGAGTTGCGGCAAACGGTCGTAGGGCGGTGTGATCACAGAGGTGGCCTGCTGCAAGGTTTGCCACTTGAGGGCGCGGCTGTAGAGTGACCATGGGCCACTGCTCCAGCTCAGTGCTGCGTCGTTGGACAGCAATCGCTGGGTAAGCGAGCCCGTCGCTCGGGGAAAATCGCGCCAATAGTCGTTGTCACTGACGCGGTTCAGGCTAAGTGAGGTGCTGACACCGCCCCATGCAGTTTGTACCGTGCCGCTGTGGCTACTAGTCAGACCCCAGCGGTTGCGGTTGCGCAAGCGATCATTGGGCATGAGATCAAGCCGCGCAGTGCCGCGATAGTCTTGCTCTAAATAGCGCAATTCGGTGCCCACATTCACACCGCGCCGCGTCATGATGCCGGGATAGATTGTGGCATCGCGGTTGGGCGCGAGGTTGACGTAGTACGGCATCACCACTTCGAGGCCGCTTAAATTGTCCAGATTGATGCTGGGCGGTAGCCAGCCGCTTTTACGCGCGTCCGACATGGGAAAGGTCAGGTAGGGCGAGCCCAGAATCGGCACACCTTTGAATTCGAGCCGGCCATCGCTGGCCTCGCCTACATCGGTGTCGGTATCCAAACGAACTTGACTCGCGCGAATGATCCAATCGGGCTTTGCGCCGCCTTCAGGTTCGCGTCGGCAGGTGGTGTAAGTGGCATCGCGCAGTACCGAGCGGGCGGTGTCTACAAAATCAATGCGCGAGGCTTGACCATGACCGCCATTTTTAATCAGCTCATAGCGCGGCTGGAGGAAAAAGCCTTCCTGTGCATCAACCTTGACTTGACCTTCTGTTCCTTCATAGACATTGCCATCGCGGTTCAAGCGCACATTGCCGCGCGCCTTGGCCAAATCATCGGGCTGGTAATACTCAATGCGATCAGCACGCAAGACAGTGCCGCTGCGGCGAATTTCAGCTTGGCCGTCAATCACGGTTTCTAAATCGGGCCGACCTGTGATGCGCTCACCGCGCACGAAAGTGGGCTGGTCTTTTTTCTGCTCGGGCGTGAATTTTCTTGCAGCTCAGGCGAGGTTTTGAGCTGCAAAGTTGCCTCATCTTTGGGCGAAGCATTGGTTGCTTCAGATGCGGCAGGCGGGCTTTGCGCCCAGCTATTCATACATAAAGCCACTGCTGCACCAGCCAGTGTATGCAAACGCGGTCTAAAGCGAGAAGGCTTGGCTTTGGCGGTAGTGGCTGGCAGATGGGCGTGATGCATGGGGCATAGAGGCAGAGACAGGTTTATACAATGAGATTATCCATGAGCCTTGCCGCTGGGCTGGGCGCTTTGCATCCGAGTTGATTCAGACCTTTATATTGACACGCTTCTTTCATGATTGATTCCAGTTTTTCTCCTGTGACTTGGGGCTCGCCGCAGCGCCAAGTAGCCTTTGAACAATGGCTTGGCGGCATCGCTGTTGGGCAACGGCTGAGCCTACGCAGCCTACGTGTTGCAAGCGCGGATGCGAGTTTTCGGCGCTATTTGCGGATCGATACAGAAAACGGCCAGCCGCACATCATCATGGATGCACCGCCTGAGAAAGAGGATTGCAAACCCTTTGTGAAGATTGCGGGCTTGCTGCACAACGCAGGTTTGCTCGCGCCCGAGGTGCTGGCTTGGGATGAGGCGCAGGGCTTCATGCTGCTCACGGATTTGGGCGCTCAGACCATGATGGAGGGAATTCACCCAGAGCGCCCCGAGCTGAATTTGCCGCGCTACCTACAGGCCACCGATGCGCTGATTGCTTGGCAATTGGCCTCCAAGCCCGGGGTGCTGCCCGCCTACGACTGCGCCCTGCTGCACCGTGAGATTGCGCTGTTTCCTGAGTGGTACATCGCGCAGCACCGAAAGTTTGCATTGAACGATGCGCAAAAAAACACCCTGCAAGCGGCCTTTGATTTGATTGTGCGCCGCAATCTGGCCGCGCCCAGCGTGTATGTGCACCGCGATTTCATGCCGCGCAACCTGATGCTCTCTGCGCCCGATCGCCTCGGTATTTTGGATTTTCAAGACGCTACCTATGGCCCGATCAGCTACGACATAGCCTCCCTCATGCGCGATGCCTTCCTCAGCTGGGAGGAGGAGATGGTGCTGGATGTCACTGTGCGCTACTGGGAGAAGGCGCGCAAAGCAGGGCTGATGGATTTTGAAGGCTGGCATGATGACTTTGGTGCTTTTTTCCGCGCTGTGGAATGGATGGGCTTGCAGCGGCATTTGAAAGTCGCAGGAATTTTTGCGCGCCTGACGTTGCGCGATGGCAAAGAAAAATACTTGGCCGATGCGCCCCGCTTTATTGCCTACATTCGCAACACCTGCAACCGCTACCGAGAGCTGGGCCCACTGCTCCAAGTGATCGATGCGATCGAAGGGCTGCAAGCGGCCAGTGGTTGGGCCATCGGACGAAATTAAAGCGATTGCCACAGAGCCGCTGCCATGAGGCTATTTTTGAAGCCAAATCGACCGATAGCCGGCATAAAATGTGCGCAAAGTGCTATATTTTTAATAGTAACCATGAGTTTTGATTTCATCCCATGCCGCGTATCTACACCCCGACAGCATTAACTCCCCAGGCCAGCATCGCACTGGATGCTGCTGCGGCTCGGCATGTGCAGGTGCTGCGTCTACAGCCCGGCGATGGGCTCACCCTCTTCAACGGGCAAGGCGGCGAGTTTGCCGCCACAGTCGAGCAGATGGGGCGCAGCAACGTACAGGTGCGCGTGGGTGCGCACGATGCTGTGGAGCGGGAAGCAGCGCGTCAGGTGCATCTGGCCATTGGCATGCCGGCCAATGAGCGTATGGATTGGCTGATTGAAAAAGCCACAGAACTGGGCGCGGCCAGCATCCAACCGCTCATGACCGAGCGCAGCGTGCTGCGCCTGTCTGGCGAGCGTGCAGAAAAAAATTGGCGCATTGGCAAGCGGCAGCGATTGCAGCTTGCGAGCAATGTGGGCGCAACCGTATTCCAGTGATCCACAGTCCAGTTTTATATCAAAAATGGCTTGTAGCCGGCATAGAATGTGCGCGGAGCGCTATAGATTCAGGAGTTTCTAAAGCCCTGCTGTCATTGCAAAATGAGGCCGTGAATGCGGCGCAGTGGGCTCATCAGCAAGCCCCCCCAACTCATTTGCTGTGCCTGGCTGGCCCAGAAGGTGGCTTGAGTCCGCAGGAGGAATCTGTGGCGATCAACACTGGGTTCACGCCCATTACACTCGGCGCACGCACCTTGCGCTCCGAAACTGCGCCACTGGCAGCATTGGCGCTGTGGACGCTGACACGCTGAACACTTCTTCACCCTCACTGACAAGGACTCACCTCATGAAAATCGAAACCCAAGCCGTGCATGCTGGCTACACACCCGACCCCACCACCAAATCCGTGGCCGTTCCCATCTACCAAACCGTGGCCTATGCGTTTGACAGCGCACAGCACGGCGCAGATTTGTTTGACCTGAAGGTTGCGGGCAACATTTACACCCGCATCATGAACCCCACCACGGATGTGCTGGAAAAGCGTTTGGCCGCGATGCATGGCGGCGTGGGCTCATTGGTGGTGGCCTCGGGCCAAGCCGCGATCACCTACGCGATTCAAACGATTGCTGAGGCGGGCGACAACATCATTGCCTCATCTACTTTGTATGGCGGCACTTACAACCTCTTTGCCCACACTTTTCCGCAATACGGCATCGAAACCCGCTTTGCTGATTACCGCGATCCTGCCTCGTTTGCCGCTTTGATCAACGACAAAACCAAGGCCATCTACATCGAAACCATCGGCAACCCGCTGGGCAATGTGGTGGACATCGCCGCGCTGGCCAAAGTGGCCCACGATCACGGCTTGCCGCTGATGGTCGATAACACCGTGGCCTCGCCCTACCTCACGCGCCCCTTCGAGCATGGCGCTGACATTGTGATCGAGTCACTCACCAAATATTTGGGCGGCCACGGCAACTCGATTGGCGGCGCGATTGTGGATTCGGGCAAGTTTGACTGGAAGGCCAACGCCAAGCGCTTTCGCCGCCTCAATGAGCCCGATGTGTCCTACCACGGCGTGGTCTACACAGATGCGCTGGGCCCTGCGGCCTACATTGGCCGCGCCCGCGTCGTGCCGCTGCGCAACATGGGCGCTTGCATCTCGCCCATGAATGCATTTTGATCTTGCAAGTGTCGAAACCCTGGGCGCTGCGCATGGATCGCATCTGTGAGAACACGCTCAAAGTTGCGCAGGCGCTGCAGCAGCATGCGGATGTGACCTGGGTGAACTACGCCGGCTTGCCCGATCATCCCGAGCATGCGTTGGCGCAAAAATATGTGCGCGGCAGTGGCTCGGGCTTGCTGACCTTTGGTCTCAAAGGCGGGCGCGAAGCCGGTGCGAAATTCTTGGATGCGCTGCAACTGTTTACCCGCTTGGTCAACATCGGCGATGTGCGCTCCTTGGCCACGCATCCAGCATCCACCACACACCGCCAGCTCTCACCCGCCGAGCTCGAAAAAGCCGGCGTGAAGGAAGAGACGGTGCGCCTGTGCGTCGGTATCGAGCACATTGACGACATCTTGGCAGACCTTAGCCAAGCCTTGGCGGCGAGCCAAAAGTAAGAGACCACCAGCCTTCCCAGCCCGGCCAGAGCGCACAACGACACCATGAATAAAAACCTCTGGCTGCTGGCCTTCTCGCAAGGTCTGTTCCTCACCAACAACGTGGTGTTCATCGCCATCAATGGCTTGGTGGGTTTGTCACTCGCCCCCTTTGGCTGGATGGCCACGCTGCCGGTGATGGGCTATGTGGTGGGCGGGGCGCTGGCTGCGCCGCTGGTGGCGATGTCGCAAAAGCGTTGGGGGCGCAAAGGCTCGTTTGTGTTGGGGTTGGCGGTGGCGTGTCTGTCGGCGCTCTTGTGTTTCTATGCGGCTTGGGCTAAGAATTTTTGGCTGCTGGTGGGCGCGACCGTGATTGCCGGTTATTACAACGCCAATGCCCAGCTCTATCGCTTTGCCGCAGCCGAATTGTCCAGCGTCAGTTTCAAAGAAAAAGCCGTGTCTCTCGTGCTCGCGGGCGGGCTGATTGGCGCAGTCGCAGGGCCCAATATTGCGTCTTACACCCGCAGCCTGATGGCCACGCCTTTCGCGGGCGCTTATCTGGCGCTGGCGGCTGTGGCATTGCTCGGCCTGCTGCTCATGGCGTTCATTGAATTTCCTGCCATGGCGCAAGCTGCCAAATCCACCGGCGGCAGACCCTTGGCCGAAATCATCAAGCAGCCCGTCTTCATCGTCGCGGCCTTGGGCAGCGCCTTGGGTTATGGCGTGATGAACCTGCTCATGGCAGCCACGCCGTTGGCCATGCAGCAATGCGGCTTGCCGTTTTCTGATGCGGCGCTGGTGCTGGAATGGCATGTGATTGGCATGTTTGCACCGGGCTTTTTCACCGGGCATTTGATCAAGCGCTTTTGGCACGCTGCGCATCATGGGCGTGGGCGTGTTGCTCAATGCGCTGTGCATTGCGATTGCGCTCTCGGGCGTGGAACTGCACAAATTTTTGATTGCATTGTTCTTGCTGGGCGTGGGTTGGAATTTTCTGTTTACCGGCGCGACCACCTTGGCGCTTGAAACCTACACCCCAGAAGAGAAAGACAAAGCCCAAGGCGCACTGAATTTTTGCGTGTTTGCCACGCTGGCGTTGTCTTCCTTTGCCTCGGGCGTGCTCGTGACGACGCAAGGTTGGGCGCTGCTCAATTGGGGCTCGATTCTGCCCGTGGTGCTCACAGGCGCCGCGCTTGTGTGGCTGGCGCGTGCGCGTCAGGCAGCTGCGCCCTAGGAGCCTAATTTTTAAGTCAAATCGGCCTCTAGCCGGCATAAAATATGCGCTGAGTGCTATGTAATAAATAGCAAATGTTGCTGCCTCATAGCAGATGTGTCTGGGGTATGCACGGAGGCTGCTTGCGCAGG
>JAAUOI010000196.1 GCA_012036375.1 Allobrachymonas sp.
GGCTTTGTGGATGGCAAGCGCTTGGTGTCGCAGCGTGTGGAAGTCAAGCTCGGTATTCGCAGGCCGGGCAGGGTAGAAATCACCGAGGGCTTGGGTGAGAACGACACCGTCATCATCGCGGGTCAGCAGCGCGTGCAGCGCGACAACACGCCGGTGCGCGTGATTGAATTAGGTCGTCCACCCGCTGGAGCGGGTGCTGCAAGTGGAGCGCCAAGTCAATCGCTGGGTCAATCCGCGGGTGGGGGTTGTAGGTGGGGCTGTCGGCGCAGTGCCAGCAGCCTCAGCGCCAGTCAGTGGATCGATGGCAGCACCCGCAACGTCGATGTCATCCGCCCCGCGCCCCTAAATTTTTAGTCAGCAGCCCTCACAGGAGCATCTCATGCAACTGCCCGAAATATCCGTTCGCCGCCCGGTGTTTGCTACCGTGCTCTCGCTGCTGATTGTGCTGATCGGCTACGTGAGCTACACCAAGCTCTCGGTGCGCGAGTATCCGAAGATTGATGAGCCCAATGTCACGGTCTCCACCAATTACCGGGGCGTTCTGCCGAAGTGGTTGAAGGGCAAGTCACCAAGATTTTGGAAGATTCTCTGGCTGGCATTGAAGGCGTGGATGTGATCACCTCCATCTCGCGCCCTGAGCAAAGCCAAATCACTGCGCGCTTTAAGCTCTCGCGTGATGCCGATAGCGCCGCTGCTGATGTGCGCGACAAAGTCTCGCGCGTGCGCCAGCGCCTGCCCACCGATGTGGATGAGCCGCAAATCGCCAAGGTCGAAGCCGATGCCTTTCCGGTGATTTGGCTCTCGCTGAGCGCCGATACACACAATGTATTGCAGCTCTCCGATTTGGCCAACCGCATTGCCAAACCGATGCTGCAAACAGCCAATGGCGCAGCCGATGTGCGCATTTTTGGTGAGCGCAAATATGCCATGCGCGTAAACCTTGATGCCGACAAGCTCGCTGCCTATCGCCTCACAGTGCAAGACGTGGAAGATGCGCTTCGGCGCAACAATGTGGAAGTGCCCGCTGGCCGGATTGAAAGCCAAAAGCGCGAGTTCAACGTCACGGCAGCCACCGATTTACAGCGCCCGGGCGAGTTTTCTCAAGTGGTCATTCGTGTGACCAATGGCGTGCCCGTGCGCATTGGTGATGTGGGCACCGTGCGCCAGGGTCCAGCGTCGGAGCGCACCGCCACGCGGCTCAATGGCCGGGATGCCATCACGCTCGGCGTGATTCGTAACGCCACGGCCAACCCGCTCGATTTATCTGCCGATGTGCGCGCCATGATCCCCGCGATCAAGGCCAATTTGCCCGCCGGAGTTGAAATCGATATTGCCAACGACAATTCAGTGTTCATCAAAGAGTCGATTGATTCCGTGTTCACCACCATTTTGGAGGCGGTGGTGCTGGTGGCATTGGTGATCTTCTTTTTCCTGCGCACTTTGCGCGCCTCCATCATTCCGCTTATCACGATTCCCGTGTCCTTGATTGGCTCTTTCGCGCTGATGGCGCTTTTGGCTTCACCATCAACACACTCACCCTGCTGGCTTTGGTGCTGGCCATTGGCTTGGTGGTGGATGATGCGATTGTGGTGCTGGAGAATATTTACCGGCATATTGAAGAAGGCAAAAAGCCGTTTGAAGCGGCCATCATCGGCTCCAAAGAAATTGCTTTTGCCGTGGTGGCCATGACACTCACGCTGGCTGCGGTGTATGCGCCGCTGGCTTTTTCTCCGGGGCGTACCGGCAAACTGTTTGCGGAGTTTGCCTTGGCGCTGGCAGGCGCGGTGGTGGTCTCAGGCATTGTCGCGCTCACGCTCACACCCATGATGAGCTCGCTGCTGCTCAAACACAATCCCAAGCCTTTGTTTTATGACCGCTGGATTGAATCCGGGCTGAACGCGATGACCAATGGCTATGCCCGCGTGCTTGGCTGGACCTTGAAGGCGCGCTGGCTGATCGTCTTGGTGATGATTGCCTCCGGCGTAGGCACATGGCTCTTGCTCAAAGACATGAAACGCGAGCTGGCGCCGCTAGAAGATCGCGGGGTGATTGTGAATAACGTCAACGCCCCCGATGGGGCAACGCTGGATTACACCTTGCGCTATGTGCAGGCGCTGGAGCGCATCGGTGGTAATTACAAAGAATTTGACCGTATCTTCACCGTGGCAGGCAACCCCACGGTGGCGCAGGCCAATGTGTTTTCCGCACCGTGCCTTGGGATGAGCGCGCCAAGCGCACGCCAGAGTTGGCGCGCGAGCTGGCACCGCGCGTCTCGGGCTTGCCCGGCGTCACGGCTTTCCCCGTCACGCCGCCATCGCTTGGCCAAGGCTTCAACAGCCGCCCAGTGAACTTCATTATCATGACCTCGGACTCTTATCAAAACCTCTCCGCTGTGGTGCGGCAGTTTCAAGACGAGTTGGCCAAGAACCCGGGCTTCTTGCAAGTCGATACCGATCTGCGCTTGAACAAGCCAGAAGTGCGCTTAGAAGTCGATCGTGAGAAAGCAGCAGATCTCGGCGTGAGCGTGGATGCGGTGAGCCGCGCGGTCGAGACCATGCTGGGCGGACGCAACGTCACGCGCTACAAGCGCGAGGGCGAGCAATACGATGTGATCGTGCAAACCGTGAGCACGGGGCGTGATACGCCCGACGATATTGAGAAAATTTTTGTGCGCGGGCGCAACGAGCAGATGGTGCCGTTGTCAGCTTTGGTGCGCACGCGCGAGATCGTCGTACCCCGCGATTTGAATCACTTTGGCCAGCGCCGCTCAGCTGCGATTACGACCAACTTGTCAGCCGACTATTCGCTAGGGCAAGCACTCGATTTCATGGATGCAACGGCTCAAAAAGTGCTCAAGCCCGGCTATGCCACGGATTTGAATGGCCAATCGCGCGAGTTTCGCAGTGCTTCCGGCTCGTTGGCTTTGGTGTTTGCCATGGCGCTGCTGTTCATTTACTTGGTGCTCGCGGCGCAGTTTGAAAGCTTTGTGGATCCCTTTGTGATCATGCTGTCGGTGCCGCTGTCGATGGTGGGGGCGCTGGCGGCATTGCAGTGGAGTGGCGGCTCGCTCAATGTGTTCAGTCAAATTGGACTCGTCACGCTGGTGGGCTTGATTACCAAGCACGGTATTTTGATTGTGGAGTTTGCCAATCAATTGCGCGAGAAGGGCATCGAAACCAAGGCCGCAGTGCAAGAATCTGCCAAGCTGCGCCTGCGCCCGATTTTGATGACCACAGGTGCGATGGTGCTTGGCGCAATTCCGCTGGCAATGGCCTCTGGCGCGGGTGCCGAAAGCCGCCAGCAGATTGGCTGGGTGATTGTGGGCGGCATGAGCTTGGGCACATTGCTGACTATCTTTGTCGTGCCGACGATGTACACCTTGTTTGCCCGCAAAGCGATTCCTGGTGCGAACAAAACGCATGTGGATGAAACTGCGTCTGCTGGTCATCTGCCGCATGACGTGATCGCCAAATAAACATCGAGGAAACGTATCATGCAGCGCCGCGAATTTTTTCATCGAGCGGCGCTGGCAAGCGCGGCAGCGCAAACGCTCTGGCTACCGCGCAGCGCGTGGAGCCAAACGCGCATCAGCAGCGATCCGTTCACGCTCGGCATTGCCAGCGGCTCTCCAGACAGCGAGGGCATGGTGCTGTGGACGCGGCTTGCGCCCAGCGGTTTCCTCGGCGCGGCCAATTTAAGTGCACAAGACATCACACTGCGCTGGGAAGTTGCGCACGATGAGGGCTTTGCTCGCATCGCTCAGCGCGGGCAGGCCACCGCGTTAGCGCAGCTGGCGCAGTAGGCGTGCATGCTGAAGTCAAAGGGCTGGAGGCGGATCGTTGGTATTTTTATCGCTTCCATGTGGGCGAGTTCACCAGCCCCGTGGGTCGCACGCGCACACTGCCCGCGCAAAGCGCACCCGCCAGCCGCCTGCGCATCGCCTATGCCTCCTGCCAGCGCTGGGAGCATGGCTACTACAGCGCTTATCGCCACATGAAAGCTGACGCACCTGACCTCGTGCTGTTTTTGGGCGACTACATTTACGAATACCCACGCGCTGCCAATCAAGTGCGTGCCGTCAACGCCACAGCCAACCAAGGCTGGACGCTCACATTGGAAGACTATCGCAGCCGCTACGCCCTGCACAAAGGCGATGCGGATTTGCAAGCCATGCATGCGGCCTGCCCTTGGGTCTTCACTTGGGATGATCACGAGGTACAGAATGACTATGCAGCGCTTACGCCCGGAGATGCCGGCCCCGCAGCGGCAGATTTCAGCCTGCGCCGCGCGGCAGCCTATCAAGCGTTTTATGAGCATACGCCGCTGCGAGCCAGCGTCCTCACTCGCGCCTTGCAAGGCTGGCGCTGCCCGCTGCCGAGATGCGCCTCTATGGCCAAGTGCGCTTGGGCACATTGGGCAATGTGTATCTGCTTGATTGCCGCCAATACAAAGATCCACTGGTCTGCACCAAAGATGGCGCGGCAGGCTCAGGCGTAGTCAACCCCGCACAATGCCCCGCTTGGAACGACAAACGCCCGCAGCATGCTGGGCGCTGCGCAAGAAGCGTGGCTCGCGCAAAGCTTGGCAGCGAACGCCCGCAGCGCAGGCTGGCATATCGTCGGCCAAGCTTCACTCTTTGCACCACGCGATTTCAGCGCGCCTGGCAAAGCGCTGAGCCTGTGGAATGACGGCTGGGATGGTTACAGCGCCGCCCGCACGCGCCTGACAGATACGTTACAAAAAGCCGGTAGCAAAACGTCGTTTTTTTCGGCGGTGATGTTCATGAAAACTGGGTAGGTCACGTCAAAGCAGATTTCACGAAAGCCAACAGCGCAACCATTGCCACTGAATTCTGCGGCACCAGCATCACCTCGCGCCACAACGCCACCAGCAGCAACGACAAAGTGCCCAGCTGGCTAGAACGCAACCCCCATTACCAGTTTGCCGACGTCGAAAAACGCGGCTACGGCCTGGCTGACTTCAGCGCGAGCAAACTCAAGTGAGCCTGCGCACGGTGAGTGACGTGACGCAACGCGATGCCAGTATTCAGATGCTGGCGCAGTTCAGAGTTGCAGCAGGTAAGCCCACGGTTGAGAGAATTTAGCTTAGCATCGCAAACAAAAAAATCTCTTAACCTGAAACGCAAGCAGTTCGAAAACATGCGATACCATCCGCCGCTTTCACACCACAGCCTTCTTTGAAAACAAAAATGGGATTGATTTCAGCTTCTAGCAGGTTGGGATCAAGATATTGGGCCATGTCGGCGAAGCGGCTGATTGCATCAATGAGCGCTGGGACATCGGCCTTAGCTCTTCCTCGGTAGCCGTCGAGCAGCGGCCACTGTTTGAGCTTCTTGAGTGAGTTTGCAATCTGTTGGCGCGATAGCTGCCCATCGGCAGGTAGCATCAACAAAACTGTGTCCTGCATTAATTCTGCAGTCACACCGCCCATGCCGAGCAACAGAGCTGAGCCCAATGGATCGCGCTGTAAGCCGATCATGAATTCAACGCCATCAGTCACCATTTCTTGCACTACAAACTGCTCAACAGTTTGACCCGTACATCGAAAGACTTGCGCATGCATGTCGCGCATCGCATCACCTAAGTGGAGCGGGTTCACACCAACGATAACACCCCCCACTTCAGACTTATGCATCGATGGTGTCAGACAAAATCTTTAGCACCACAGGTCCGTTGAAATCAAGGTTCTCTGATTGAGTCTGCGCGTCATGCGTGAGGATGTGCTCTCGGACACAAGGAATACCAAAACGGGCAAACAGTTGTTTGGCTTGATACTCATTCAATGAGCCCGTGTAAGACATGACCTCCGCTGCGTTCACAGTGCGTTCTTGCTTTGGCGAGCTGGGCGAGTGGATTTGACTTGATGTGCTTCTTTGTGACTGTTTCCACAAAGCTTCTAGTGCCACCGCACAATGTTCAGCCTCGGTAAATGCGGGGATGCCCGATGCCATCAACACAGGCAAAACATGCGGCGCGTGTGGGCTGACGTATGCAAAAACAGGTTTCTTACTCACATGCAATTGCTGCCTCAGTGCATCTGCCATCAAACGAGGATGGCCTATGCCGGA
>JAAUOI010000197.1 GCA_012036375.1 Allobrachymonas sp.
AGGGCTACAACGTGCTGATGCCCATGGGTTGGGATGCGTTTGGTTTGCCGGCTGAGAATGCGGCGATGAAGGAATGGCGTGGCCACCTGCGAAGTGGACTTACTCGAACATTGACCACATGAAAGGCCAGATGCAGGCCATGGGCTTGGCGATTGACTGGAGCCGCGAGATGGCGGCTTGTGATCCGAGTTATTACAAGTGGAATCAGTGGCTGTTTTTGAAGATGCTAGAGAAGGGCATTGCCTATCGTAAAACGCAAATTGTGAATTGGGATCCTGTTGATCAAACCGTGCTCGCCAACGAGCAAGTGATTGACGGCAAAGGCTGGCGCACGGGCGCGACCGTGGAGAAGCGCGAAATTCCGGGCTACTACCTCAAGATCACCGACTACGCGCAAGAGCTGCTCGATCACGTGCAGATTGGCAATGAGAAAGCCACACTCACCGGCTGGCCCGACAAAGTGCGCTTGATGCAAGAAAACTGGCTGGGCAAATCCGAAGGCGTGCGCTTTGCGTTTCCACATGAAATCAAAGATGCCCAAGGTGCTTTGATTCAAGACGGGAAGATGTACGTCTTCACGACTCGCGCCGACACCATCATGGGCGTGACCTTCGTGGCGGTGGCTCCTGAGCATCCGATTGCAGTACGAGCCGGCGAATTGTCTGCGCAGCTTGCTACGAAAATTGAAGCGTTAAAGACGGGCGGAACGACCGAGGCCGAGCTGGCCGTGAAAGAAAAAGAAGGCGTGGCCACGGGCTTGTTTGTGTCGCATCCTTTGACGGGTGAGCAAATCGAAGTGTGGGTGGGCAACTATGTACTGATCAGCTATGGCGATGGCGCGGTCATGGGTGTGCCTGCGCATGATGAGCGGGATTTTGCTTTTGCGAAGAAATACAGCTTGCCGATCAAGCAAGTGGTTGATGCCAAAGGCATGAATTTCAGCCTTGATGCTTGGAAAGAAAGCTACGCGATCAAAGGCGAGGGCGTGGGCATCGCCAGCGGTAAATACGATGGTTTGAATTGCAAAGCTTGCGTGGATGCAGTCGCTGCTGATCTTGCCGCCAAAAACCTCGGCGAGAAAAAAACCACCTGGCGTTTACGCGATTGGGGCATCAGCCGCCAACGCTACTGGGGTACGCCGATCCCTATCGTGCATTGCGCCGAGCATGGTGCGCAGCCTGTGCCTTATGACCAGTTGCCAGTGAAACTGCCCGAAGACTGCATCCCCGATGGTTCGGGCAATCCGTTGGCCAAGCACGAAGGCTTCCATGCGGGAGCGACTTGCCCGATCTGCGGCAAGGCAGCCCGCCGCGAGACGACACGATGGACACCTTCGTCGATTCGAGCTGGTATTTCATCCGCTATTGCCTGCCCGAAGCCGACCAGAAGGCCAGCGCGGCCATGACCAACAGCGCCGTGGATTACTGGATGCCGAAAGTAGGTGGTGCAGGCGGCTCTGCGATGGACCAATACATCGGCGGCATCGAACACGCCATCCTGCATCTGCTCTACGCCCGCTTCTGGACGAAAGTCATGCGCGATATGGGGCTGATGCAGGCCGATGAGCCGTTCACCAAGCTGCTCTGCCAAGGCATGGTGCTCAACGAAGGTTTTTACCGAATTGGCGAGAAAACCGGCAAACGCTACTACTGGGCTCATGAATTGAACATTGTCCGTGATGAGCATGCCAAAGTAACTTCAGTAACTGCTAAAGACGACGGCTTGCCAGTTACTTATGAGGGTTGGACAACTATGTCCAAGTCCAAAAACAACGGCATCGACCCGCAAGAGCTGATCGATAAATACGGCGCAGACACCGCGCGGCTGTACACCATGTTCACCGCGCCGCCCGAAGCGACGCTGGAGTGGAACGATGGCGCGGTGGAGGGCAGCTACCGTTTCTTGAAGCGCGTTTGGGCGTTTTGCGCCAAGCATGCGGACGCGCTGCGCAAAGCCACGGGCGGCGATTTCAGCCAAGCCGCGCTGCGCAAAGAAACCAAGGCGCTACGCCGCGAGCTGCATCTTGTGCTCAAGCAGGTGAGCTACGACTACGAGCGCATGCAATACAACACTGTGGTCTCGGGCACGATGAAAATGCTCAATGCGCTCGAAGGCCATGCCTTTGACGGCAGCGACGGCGACACAGCCGTGCTCTGCGAAGGCGCATCCATCCTGCTGCGCAGTTTGTATCCGGCCACGCCGCATCTGTCACATCAGATTTGGGCAGATTTGGGCTTTGCCAAGGCGGTGGGCGATCTGCTCGATGCCCCTTGGCCGCAGGTGGATGAATCGGCCTTGGTGCAAGACGAGATCGAACTCATGCTGCAAATCGGCGGCAAGTTGCGCGGCTCGATTCATGTGGCCGCCACAGCGAGTAAGGAGCAAATTGAAGCGGCGGCAGTGGCCAGCGAGGCTTTCGTCAAAGCTGCGGCTGGCGCAGCGCCCAAGAAAATCATCGTCGTGCCGGGGCGATTGGTTAATATCGTTCTGTGATGAACACACTGCCTTACTCTTGCCGCCGCGCTGCACTCTTAGCGCTTTCTGCATCTGCTGTTGTGCTCAGCGGCTGCGGTTTCGCGCTACGCGGTGCAGCCAATTTGCCGTTCAATGCGATGTATACCAACTTCGCCGAGAGTTCAAGCCTGGGCCAAGAGCTGCGTCGCTCGCTGGAAGCCTCGGATGTGCGCGTGATCACCGACAGTCGCCAGCTCGCTGCGGCGCAGGTGGTGTTGGAAGTGCTCACGGATCAGCGCGAAAAAACCGTGGTGGGCGTCAATGCCAGTGGCCAAGTGCGTGAGTTTCAATTGCGCACGCGCTTCAAATTCCGCTTGCGCACCAAAGAAGGCAAAGAGCTGATTCCTGAGACGGAGTTGCTTCAGCAGCGTGACATCAGCTTCAATGAAAGCGGGGCGCTGGCCAAAGAATCGGAAGAGGCGATTTTGTACCGCAGCATGCAAAGCGACATCGTGCAGCAGGCGCTGCGCAGATTGTCTTCAGTGAAGCAGTTGTAATCTGGATACGACTCAATTACTACTGAATGTATAGCACTCAGCGCAGTTTTCATGCCGGCTAGAGACCTAAAACGCTTAAAAATGAGCGGTCAAAAGCTTACTTTTTTTCCTGATCGTTTGGTAACTCGCCGTTCTTTCGACCCGAGAACATCGTCCACCACACGATCAACACCAGCAGTAACAAGGCACCCAGCGCTTCGAGCAAAATGAGCCCCATGATGTATCTCCGCAATGAATGTGAATGGGCGTTGGGGCTGATGAGTTGGGCTCAGCCTGTGCGCCAATGGCTTACAAGAGCAAGCGTGATCGGCATTGTAGGAATCCTTACATCCTGCGCGAGTACGCCGCTGCCAAGCCCACAAGATTCGCAAGGCCAAGCGCCCAGTAGCCCTTCACCCGTGCAAGCCCCCGTGATCACACCGCTTGAGAACGATGCGCCGATACTCACCGAGGCGATTGTGCGCAGCAAAAGCCGTTGGCAGCCCGTAGCTTGGAGCGCTTTGCCGGGTTGGGAGCAAGATGCTTTGCATGAGGCGTGGAGCGCATGGATCTTGGGCTGCGAACGGGCTGCCGCGCCTTGGGTAGCGCTGTGCCCCGATATTCGCCGCCTCTCGATTGCAGACGATGCGGCCAAACGCGCTTGGATGCGCAGCAAATTGCAGCCCTATCGCGTTGAGCCGCTTCAAGGCACAACAGAAGGTTTGCTGACCTCGTATTACGAGCCGGTAATGGATGCGCAGCGCGTGGCCAGCAGCTCGCATCGCGTGCCGCTGTGGCAACCGCCTGCGACGCTGGCGCAGCGCAAGCCTTGGTATTCGCGCAAAGAAATCGACACTGTGCCCGAAGCGCAAGCTGCCTTGCGCGGCAAAGAAATTGCGTATCTGGCCGATCCGATTGATGCGCTGATTCTGCAAATTCAAGGCTCTGGCAAGTTGCGCATCACTGAAAACGATGGCTCGCAAAAAACTGTGCGCGTGGCATTTGCAGGCACGAACGATCAGCCGTATCGCTCGGTCGGGCGCTGGTTGCTGGACCAAGGGCTGATCCGCGATGCCTCATGGCCGGGCATCAAGGCGTGGATTGCGGCGAATCCGGCTCGGGTGCAAGAGATGCTGTGGAGTAATCCGCGCATGGTGTTTTTCAAAGAAGAAACCTTGGTCGGCAGCAGCGCAACTCTTGGCCCGCGCGGTGCGCAAAGTGTGCCGCTCACCGCAGGTCGCTCGATTGCGGTGGATCGTGAGAGCATTCCACTGGGTGCCCCCGTATGGTTGCAAACCAGTGGAGAAGCGCTGACCACGCAGCGCTTGGTGATTGCGCAAGATGTGGGCAGCGCGATACTGGGCGCGGTGCGAGCGGACTATTACATGGGCTCAGGCGATGCCGCCGGTGAGCTAGCCGGCCGGCTCAAACAAGGCTTGCAGTTATGGGTGCTGTGGCCCAGATAATCAGCTTGGAGACTAGTTCAAGTGCCTCATTTTGAGGCTTTTTAGGGCTTTAGCCGGCATGGAATATGCGCGGAGTGCTATGAAATTAATAGTAAATTGAGGGGCGCTGCAAACTATTATGCGCATCTCTTACGACACAATATATGCCGCAGCGCCCGCAGACAGCAGCGTGCCATCCTCCGCACAAAACTCCATTCGCGTCGTCGCCACTCTTGAGCCCAAGCGCAGCACCTCGGCTTTCAAAATAAACTTCTCGCCAATGGCGGGCCGCAAGTAATCCACCCGCAAATCAATCGTGCCGAGCTTGGCAAAGCGTTTGAGCCGATCCAGCGCAGGCTCTTCATGGTGCTGCGCCCCAATCGCACACATGCAAGCCAAGCCACCCATCGCATCGAGTGCCGCGCTGATCACGCCGCCATGCACGCGGTTGTAGGCAAAATGCCCCACCAATTCAGGACGCATCGCAATGTGCGATTGGCATTGCAGCGCATGCATCTCATCCACCTTCAAACCCAGTGTTTGGTTGAACACGATCTTGTGCTCAAAAATATCGCGCACGCCTGCTTGGAATGCAGCGTCGAGCGCGATGGTGGAGAGATCGAGTTTCTTAGCAGACATGCAGTATTGTCGCCACGCTGCCTTGCGCAGACTTACATCTGAGAGAAATCCGGTAGCCGCCGCTCCATGAAGGCGGTGAAGGCTTCTTTGGCGGCGGGTTCTTTCAGCATGCGGCCAAAGCTGGTGCCTTCTTCTGCCATGCGCTCTTTGACGATGGCGTCTTGGCCTTTTTTTCAGCAGGCGTTTGGTTTCAATCAAGCTGCTGATGGGTTTGGCAGCGAGCTTTTTGCCCACTGCATCGCAACAGTCGTCGCTTCAGAGGGCGGCACGACGCGGTTAACGAGGCCGATTTCTAGCGCCGCTTCGGCCATGAAAGGTTCACCCAGCATCAGCGCTTCTGCCGCGCGGTGGTAGCCCATCATCTGCGGCACGAGCAGGCTGCTGGCGGCTTCGGGGCACAGGCCAAGGTTGACGAAGGGCATGGAGAATGCGGCGTTGTCACCTGCAATCACCAAATCACAATGCAGCAGCAGCGTGGTGCCAATGCCCACGGCAGGGCCGCAGACAGCCGCCACGATGGGCTTAGGGAACTGCGAGATTTGCGCGAGAAATTGGAAGACGGGGCTGTTGCCACTGGCCGGCGGACTGTTCAGAAATTCGCCCAAATCGTTGCCCGCGCTGAAAATCGCTTCATGGCCTTGGAAGACGACGACACGAATGTTGGCATCGTCTCTCGCCGCTGTGAGTTCGTCAGCGAGCTGCTGATACATGGCTGCCGTGATGGAATTTTTCTTCTCAATGCGGTTGAAGGTGAGCGTGAGGATGCTGCCTTCTGAATGGCTGAGGATATCTTGAGACACTTTGCTTACTCCTGATTTAATAGCACTTCGCGCATATTTTATGCCGGCTAAGTGCTCATTTCTGTCTCAAAAAGCTCAAGTTGGCTTAGACGCGCTCAAAGATGCCAGCTGCGCCTTGCCCCATGCCCACACACATCGTCACCATCGCGTATTTGCCTTGGATGCGCTGCAAGCCATGCACGGCGGTGGCCGAGCG
>JAAUOI010000198.1 GCA_012036375.1 Allobrachymonas sp.
AGGGGCTCACTTACCTCTTCATCAGCCACAATCTCGCGGTGGTGCGGCATGTGAGCGATCAAGTCGGCGTGATGTATCTTGGGCGCTTGGTGGAGTTGGCGGATAAGCAAATGCTCTTTTCCAATCCGCAGCATCCCTACACCCGCATGCTACTGGACGCGATTCCGAAAATGCACGACACCGGCAAGGCGCGCACGCCCGTGCAAGGCGAAGTACCTAATCCACTGAATCCACCCACAGGCTGCGCCTTTCACCCGCGCTGCCCGCATGCGAATGACCGCTGCAAAACAGAGCGCCCGCAGTTGCAAAGGCTCAAAGGCATACAGATCGCTTGCCATGCGGTGGAAGAAGGCCGAATCGCCTAGAGGTCAGTGCAAAGGCGTTTTTTAAGCCTTTTTGGCCTCTAACCGGCATGGAATCTGCGCGGAGTGCTCACTTTTTTATAGCAACTCTTGGCATGCAGATGCCAGCTGAGTGATGCGTGGCCAGTCAGCTGCTTGTAGCGCATCATTTGGCACAAGCCACGAGCCGCCCACGCAGACCACATTGGGCAAGCTCAAAAACTCTTTGGCGTTCTGAACGCTCACGCCCCCCGTGGGGCAGAATTTCACATCAAAAAACGGGCCGCTCCAAGCCTTGAGCATCGCGGGGCCGCCCGCTTGCATGGCGGGGAAAAATTTGAGTTCTTTGAAGCCTGCTTCGCTGGCCATCATGATTTCACTGCCGGTGGCGACACCGGGAAGCAGTGGTAAACCGTGATCTTTACAAGCTTGGCCAACAGCGTTGGTGAAGCCTGGGCTCACAGCGAATCTCGCGCCCGCTCTCGCCGCAGCCTGCGCCTCAGCAGGCGTGCGTACCGTGCCTGCGCCTGCAACGGCTTCGGGCACTTCTTTGGCAATGCGCTCTATGCATTGCAAAGCCACAGGCGTGCGCAGCGTGACTTCCAGCATGCGAATGCCGCCTGCCACGAGCGCCCGCGCCATCGGCACAGCGTGATTCACGTCGCTCAGCACAATCACGGGGATCACGGGTGCGTCTTGCATCACATCGAGCGATGTGAGCGTTAAGGGTAAATTCTTTAAAGCCATGAGCATGCTCCTTCTTCTGCGGTGGAGGCGTTGCGACGGGCACTGGCAAACAAGTCGCGCCCCATGCCGATGCCGTTGGATTGAGTGAGATCGACAGGCATTTGCGCCAATGGCCGCGCTGCCCACTCAGCTTCGCTCACCAAGGCTTGCAACGTGCCCGCCACGCCATCCAAGCGCACGATGTCGCCATCGCGTAACTTAGCCAGCGGCCCGCCTGCCAACGCCTCTGGGCTCACATGAATCGCCGCTGGCACTTTGCCCGATGCGCCGCTCATGCGCCCATCGGTCACAAGCGCCACCTTGAAGCCCTTGCCTTGCAACACCGCCAGCGGCGGCGTGAGCTTGTGTAGCTCAGGCATGCCATTCGCTCGCGGCCCTTGCCAGCGCACGACGACGATCATGTCCTTTTCCATCTCCCCCGCTTTGAAGGCGGCGAGCATGGCTTCTTGGCTGTCAAACACTCTTGCTGGCGCTTGCGTGATGTGCCGGTCTTGCGGCACAGCCGACACCTTGATCACGCTGCGCCCCAAGTTACCTTGCAAAAGCTTCAAGCCACCTGTGGCGCTAAAAGGCTCGCTGGCCGGCCGCACGACTGTCGTGTCTTTGCTTGCGCCAGCATCGCTCCATGTGAGCACATTGTTTGAGGCTGTTGGAATCTTGGTGAACTCCCGCAAACTGTGAGAGACCGTCATCACATCCGCATGCATGAAGCCCGCGTCAAGTAATTCTCGAATCACAAAGCCCGGCCCGCCTGCGGCTTGAAACTGATTCACATCGGCGCTGCCATTCGGGTACACGCGAGTCAAAAGCGGCACGCAATCCGAGAGCTTGGAGAAATCATCCCAATCAATCACGATGCCCGCCGAGCGAGCCACGGCGACCCAATGAATCAAATGATTGGTCGAGCCACCCGTGGCCAGCAGCGCCACCATCGCGTTCACGATGCAACGCTCATCGACGAGTTCACCAATACGTTTAGCTGACTTCACAGCTTGTAGCGCCGTGCGCGCGGCTTCGCGTGTGAGCAGCTCGCGCAGATTTCCGCCGGTCGCTTCATCAGGATTGACAAAGGCCGTGCCCGGCACATGCAAGCCCATCGCTTCTAAGAGCATTTGGTTGCTGTTGGCCGTGCCGTAAAAAGTGCAAGTGCCCATGCCGTGATAGGCCTTGCCTTCTGCGGCTAGTAGCTCGGCGCGGCCAACGAGCCCTTGCGCTGCTTGCTCACGCACCTTGGCTTTTTCATTGTTTGACAGCCCAGAAGTCATCGGCCCCGCAGGTACGAACACCGTGGGTAAATGCCCAAAATGCAAAGCGCCAATCAAGAGCCCCGGCACGATCTTGTCACAGACGCCGAGCATGAGCGCGCCATCAAACACATCATGCGAAAGCGCAATCGCTGTGCCTTGGGCAATGTTGTCGCGCGAAAACAAAGACAACTCCATGCCCGCCGTGCCCTGCGTCACGCCATCGCACATCGCCGGCACGCCGCCCGCAACTTGCGCTGTTGCGCCATGCTTGCGCAACTCGTCTTTGATGATGCTGGGGAAACCCGCCAGCGGCGCATGCGCAGAGAGCATGTCGTTGTAGGCGTTGACGATGGCGATGTTGGGTGCTTTCTCAGCGACGACTTTGAACTTGTCATTCGCTGGCAATGCCGATGCATTTACATATCGTGGCATAGCCATCGCCTTATCAGGCTCCGGCATAGCCGCGAGTGCATGCGCCACATTGGCGCAGCCCATGCGATCAGCGCCACGATCCCTGCTTGCAGCAGCTTTGATTTGAGCGAGATAGGCGCTACGCGTGGCTGCACTGCGCTCGCGGATTCGATGGGTGACGGCCTCAATCGTTGGGTGGAGTTTCATCAATCAAAAATCCAATGTAACTTAGTTACTCAATCATACGACGATTAGCGAAATTTAGACGGCGCTTGGTTACATACGAGCAACAAAAAGCCGCTCCGAGGAGCGGCTTTGATCGAGCGCCATTCAAATTTAAATCATGAACACTTCCACTCGCCGTCCTTCAGCGGCGCTGGTTGCGCCCGCTTTGATGTCGTTCGGGCGCACCAAGACGATTTGGCCTTCTGGAACGCCAGAGCTGGTGAGCAAATCGCGCACCGCAAAAGCACGTTGCTTGGCGAGTTCTGCATTCTTCGCCGCATCGCCCGAAGGATCGACATAGCCGCTGATACCGACTTTTTTGCCGGTTTTGGCAGCAGCCAAAATATCGGCCAAAGCCTTCGCGCCGTCTTGCGCAAGCTCGACTTTGCCCGAGGCAAAATAAAACTTCACCACGCCGTTTTCAACTTTCACACTGGCTGCATCAGCTGCCGCGGGGCTCGATTCAGCAGCAGCAACCGGCGCAGCGCTGGCCAAAGCAGCCACAGCGGGCACCGCAGGCTTCTTTGAAGCACCAGCGCGTGCCTTGTAAGCCGCAAAACCAATCACAGATGCCACAACAGCACCCACCAGCAAAAAGATCAACCCTAAAGCGAAACGGTTGTCGCGGTCATCGTCTTGAGAAAACATGTGAAGCCCTTAGCGTTTTGAGTAAAGTTCTATTGTAAATTGTTGGGATGTCCGATTCCCAAGCCACCAGATCAGACCCCGCCCTTCGCAATGTACTCTCCTGCGCCCAGCTGGCCGCCGTGCGCAAGCAGTGGGAAACCCAAAGCGATGCGCAATGGAGCGACCGCAACGATGCCAATAACGGCGATCTATGGGTCTTCGGCTACGCCTCTCTCATCTGGAAGCAAGAATTCACATTCACTGAGCGCCGCGCCGCCCGCGTGCATGGCTGGCATCGCGCCCTGCAAATGTGGAGCACGATCAACCGAGGTTCGCCCGAATGCCCCGGCCTCGTCTTTGCGCTGCTGCCTGGCGGCAGCTGTCAAGGTGTGGTGTTTCGCATACCTAAAAGCCAAGCACTTCAGGCGCTGGATGATCTGTGGTTCAGAGAAATGCCCGGCGATGTGTATGAGCCGCGCTGGCTGAGTTGTGCAACTGATCAAGGTAGCGTCAAAGCCCTGGCCTTCACTCTGCCGCGCAGTAGCAAGAGCTTCTGCGGCGAGCTCACCCCAGCGCAATACCGCCAGATTTTCAGCCAAGCCTGCGGCCGCTACGGCACGACGCTGGATTACGCCCAACGCACGTATGACAGCCTGCTTGCTGAGGGCATTCAAGATCATGCCTTAGCGCGGCTTTTGAAGCATTTTTAAGGGTGTTTTTGGCATACCGCCGGCGTATTCATTGCGTAGAGTGCTATTAAATTTATAGCACTTCTATGTCTGAAAATGATGCATACTGGTCTAAATACGGCCACGCAACATGCCCACAGAAGTCAACAATGGGTTTCTTTCAACTCTTGGAGAAACTCCTATGAAAACCGCTTTGATCGTCATTGATGTGCAAGAATCATTTCGCCATCGCCCCTATTTTTCTGATCGCCATGTTTCTGAATACCTCAGACACCAAAACGCTTTGATCGAGGGAATTCAGCGGCGTGGCATCCCGATCATTCGCGTGTTTCATGTCGAAGGCGAGAAGCTGGCGAGCAACGCTTTCGCGGTGGAATCGGGGCATGTGCGGCCGCTACAAGGTTTGGCCGATTTTGATGCAGCGCTCACCGTGCATAAATCCCGCCACAGCGCCTTGGTCGGCACGGTGCTGGAGGTGTGGCTCACGCAGCAAGGCATTCAAAAGCTCATCATCAGCGGCATCCGCACCGAGCAATGCTGCGAAACCACCACGCGCCATGCCAGCGATCTGGGCTGGCAAGTCGATTACGTGACGGATGCCACACTCACCTTCGATATGCAGAACGCAGATGGATCAACACTCAGCGCTACAGACATCAAAACCCGCACCGCCACTGTGCTCGAAAAGCGCTTTGCGCGCGTGTGCACAGTGGCGCAAGCCTTGGAAGCCGCATGATTGATCTGCTTTTCGTGATGCTCCCGCACAGTTGTGCCCTCGATTGGGCAGGACCTGCGGAGGCATTTCGGATTGCGAACCAGACTTTGGAGCGGCAAGGCCAGAGCGCCGCTTTTCGCATGCGATTCATGGGGCCCGATGCTCAGGCCGTCAGCTCAGTGGGCGCACAGATGATGCAGCTCGAAGCGCTGCCTTCTGTATTCGAGCGCCCCAGTTGGCTGATCTTGCTCGGCTCGCCTGATGAACACATCAACCTCAGCAGCCCGCCCGTGCGAACGCTTGACGTTTGGCTGCGCAGCATCAGCCCCCAGCTTCAAGCGCCGCATCGCTTGATCACCGTCTGCGCGGGCGCTTTGCTGGCAGCGCAGGCCGGTTTGCTGGCCGGTGCGCAAGTGACCACGCATCATTTGGAATTGAAGGCTTTGCAACGGCTAGAGCCGCAATGCCAAGTGCTGGCCAACCGCATCTTCGTTGCCGATACCTCACGTCATATTTACAGCAGTGCTGGTATCACCACGGGCATTGATCTGGCCGTGCATCTGATCGCTGAAGTGTGCGGCGAAGCCGTTGCGGCGCGAGTAGCGCAAGTGATGGTGATGCCGATGCGGCGCTCGGCCAGCGACCCGCAGCTCTCGGCGTTTTTAAGCCACCGTGCGCACCTGCATCCTGCTGTGCATCGCGTGCAAGATGCATTGAGCCAAGCGCCGCAGCAAGCTTGGACGGCAGAAGCTATCGCAGAAGTGGCCTGCACCTCCACGCGGCATATCAACCGCTTGTTTGATGAGCATGTTGGTCATGAGCGCTTTAGATTTTTTGCGCACTATTCGTGTGGAGCTGGCAGCAAAAGCTTTGCAAAATGGCAAAAGTGTGGCGCAGGCGGCCGCTTTGTGCGGATTCAGCTCAGACTTGCAGATGCGTCGCGCTTGGAAGGCTTCTGGCAAAGAGAGCCTGCCTTCGCAGAGCAAAACGCTCTAAATTTCACGCAAAAAAAACGGCAACCTGAGTTGCCGTTTTTCATGCCGCAAGGCAACAATCAATCT
>JAAUOI010000199.1 GCA_012036375.1 Allobrachymonas sp.
ATGTGGCGCTTGAAAAAATGGCCGGCGGCGTAGGCTCCTCCATTGGCAAAGGCGGCATGATTACCAAAATCCTCGCGGCCAAACGCGCCGCAGGCTCAGGCGCGAGCACCGTGATCGCTTGGGGGCGCGAGCCGCAGGCGCTGATTCGTCTGGCCAAGGGCGAGGCGATTGGTACGCTGCTCGTGGCGCAAACAGCCAAGTTACAAGCCCGCAAGCAATGGATGGCCGATCATTTGCAATTGGCGGGCTGCGTGACGGTAGATGCAGGTGCTGCCCAGCGCTTGCGTGGTGGCAAGGTGAGCTTGCTGCCCGTGGGCATGACGACAGTGCAGGGTGATTTTTCGCGTGGCGATGTAATCGCGATTGTGGATGAACAAGGCGAGGAAATCGCTCGTGGCCTAGCCAACTATGCCGCCGCCGAGGCTCGGCTCATTTGCCGCAAAGCCTCTTCAGAGTTTGAAGCTTTGCTCGGCTACACCGGCGAGGCGGAGATGGTGCACAAAGACAATCTGGTGCTTAAAGCTGCCTAACAAGACCAAGGCATCAGACACCAACAGCGATCATCTGGTTTGATCCTTAGTGTCTACTGCGGATTTCGCAGCTTACGAATTGCATCTTGCGCCGTGGTCGGAGGCGCAGCGCCGTCGCACAAACCTTGTTTGGCAGCTTGCCAAGAATGACGCGCCAAGCCTGATTGGCGATAAGGTCTCCACTCTGGTTGCGTCACCATCACCCAGCCGCTGTCGGGGTTGTGACGCGCATAGGTGATGACCTCGCCTTTACTACAGCGCAAGCCCTCATACATCGCGTTGATCACGCCGCTGGATGATCGCGCCACAATCACATAACGCACCACACTGTCCGACTTGCTGATTTGGATACTGTCTTGATCCACGCCCCATTGCAGCTGCGATTGCGCTGACACATCCACGCTGACCAAGCGCTTCAAGTCGAACTTGGGCGGTGGTGGCACCGCGCTTTCTTTCCATCGGGATCGTCAGCCACGATTTGTGCGGCCAGCGGCATCGCGCAGGCCAGCAGCGCGGCGGTGAACCAAGCGTGTTTAGTCATGATGGTGTTGCCCCAAGTCGTCGTGATGGCCATTGGCATGCTCGTCGTGTGGATGATGCGGTGCGAAATCGCGCGCTGCATCGTGTTCATAGCGGTCTGTCGGGTGCGGGTCAAAGCTCGCGCCTGGCGGTAGTTCTAAATCCGCATGATTGGAATGCAGCGACGCAGGCGCACTGGGCTCAAAGCGGCTTTGGCGCTCGGCCATGCCTGAGCCCACATTCAAGCCATATGGCCGCCGCCTAGGAAAACCCTCACGCCAGCGGCGCTGCCCTGAGCGATCACCCCAGGCATCGGAGGACGGCAAAAACCGCGACAACTCATTGAGTGCCATTTTGTAAACGCCGCGTTTGAATTCCACCACCAAATCCAACGGCACCCAATAGTCATTCCAACGCCAAGCGTCGAACTCAGGATGGTCGGTGGCGCGCAGGTTCAAATCCCAGTCGTGACCCACCAGCTGGAGTAAATACCAAATCTGCTTTTGGCCACGATAGTGGCCGCGATGCTCCCGCTTGATAAAGCGATCAGGCACCTCATAGCGCAACCAATCCCGTGTGCGGGCCACGATCTGCACGTGCTCGGGTTTGAGACCCACTTCCTCGTGCAACTCGCGAAACATCGCTTGCTCCGGGTTTTCTCCCCGGTCGATGCCGCCTTGCGGAAACTGCCAAGAATGGGTGCGGATTCGCTTGCCCCAAAACACCTGGTTTTTCTGGTTGAGCAAGATGATGCCTACATTGGGGCGAAAGCCGTCCCGGTCAAGCATAATCAACTCCAAATTTTTAAACTGAAACCATGATACACGGCTTGCAGCGTTCTGCAAACACTCCAGCAAGTCTTGTTTCAATTCAGGTCTCGGTTTTATCCCTCGTTTTGTTCACTTATTTCACGAAAACTCCAAGCGCATGAAAGCCAGTCAGTTCCACATCGCCACGCTCAAAGAAGCTCCTGCCGACGCTGAAATCGCCAGCCACCAACTCATGACCCGCGCCGGCATGATCAAAAAACTCGGCGCTGGCATCTACACCTACATGCCCATGGGCCTGCGCGTGATCCGCAAGGTCGAAGCGATCGTGCGCGAAGAGATGAACCGCGCAGGCGCTGTGGAATGCACCATGCCCGTGATTCAGCCAGCCGAGCTGTGGCAAGAAACTGGCCGCTTCACCAGCAATGGCCCTGAGCTGCTGCGCATCAAAGACCGCCATGACCGCGATTTCATCGTGCAGCCCACCAGCGAAGAAGTCATCACCGACATTGCCCGCCAAGATTTCAAAAGCTACAAGCAGCTGCCTAAAAACCTCTACCAAATCCAAACCAAATTCCGCGACGAACGCCGCCCGCGCTTTGGCCTGATGCGCGGGCGCGAGTTCATCATGAAAGATGCCTACTCGTTTGACCGCGATGAGGTTTCAGCCAAGGCCAGCTATTCTGTGATGGCAGACGCTTATCGCAAGATTTTTGACCGCTTTGGCCTCCGTTATCGCGCGGTGGCGGCGGACAGCGGTGCGATTGGGGGTGATCTTTCCGAAGAATTTCAGGTGATTGCTGCTACGGGTGAAGATGCGATTATTTATTGCCCGAATTCGGATTACGCGGCGAATATTGAAAAGGCTGAAGCCGCGGCCCCCGGCGTGCGGCCTGCTGCGTCTCAGCCGATGACTAAAACGCCGACGCCCGGCAAGGCGACCTGCGAAGAGGTGGCTTCTTTACTGAATGTGCCGCTGCAAACGACGGTCAAATCCCTCGTCCTCGCTACCGAAGAGCTGGGCGAAAAAGGCGAAGTGCTCAAAGTGCAGGTCTGGCTGTTGCTTGTACGCGGTGATCATTCGCTCAATGAAGTCAAGGCGGGCAAAGTGGATAGCCTGAAAAACGGTTTCCGCTTCGCCACAGAAGCCGAGATCGTCGATCACTTCGGCTGCAAGCCTGGCTACCTCGGTCCGATCAACATGAAAAAGCCCGTGAAGATTGTGGCGGATCGTGAAGTCGCGGCCTTGAGCGATTGGATTTGCGGCGCGAATGAAGTCGATTTCCACATCACCGGCGTAAATTGGGGGCGTGATTTACGCGAGCCTGATGTTGTTGCCGACATCCGCAACGTGGTGGAGGGCGATCCATCGCCCGATGGCAAAGGCCAGCTCGCCATCGAGCGCGGCATCGAAATCGGCCACGTCTTCTACCTCGGCACCAAATACAGCAAAGCTATGAACGCTACCTTTTTGGACAGCGATGGCAAACCCAAGCATTTCGAGATGGGCTGCTACGGCATTGGCATCACGCGCCTGCCTGCCGCCGCCATCGAGCAAAACCATGACGACAAAGGCATCATCTGGCCGGATGCGCTCGCGCCGTTCACCGTGGTGATCTGCCCCGTCGGCGCAGACCGTTTCCCCAACGTTAAAGAAGCTTCCGACAAGCTCTACGCCGAGCTACTCGCCAAAGGCATCGACGTCATCCTTGACGACCGAGGCGAGCGCCCCGGCGCCATGTTCGCCGACTGGGAACTCATCGGCGTACCGCATCGCATCACAGTCGGCGACAAGAGCCTGAAAGACGGCCAAATCGAATACCAGCACCGCCGAGATGCAGCGGCCAGCAGAATCGCCGTTTCAGATGCGGTAAGCCACGTCGTCGCAAAGTTAGCAGTTTGAGCGCAATAAGAGAAATTGGGGTCAGATCCCAATTCAGGACAATGATCTTCCCGGAGCAAAATAACGCCATGACGAAATTGGGCTCTGACCCCAATTTCTCCGTTTCCGAAGCGTACAAACCTAAAACCGAAAATTTCAGCCCAAATCGCCGCCTAGCCGGCATATTATCTGCGCAGAGTGCTATAGCATTCATAGCAACTGGTTTCGTGCCACAAACTGCCCAAGCCGGCCGCCAACTCGAAGAACCACTTGCCGACTCCGTGCGCGGCGCACTCAGCGCAGCCATCTCCAGCAGCGCCCCACCGATCCCTGAATTCAAAGACACCGAAACCAAACTGCAATACCTTCGCTGGCTTGGCGAAATGAGCACGCGCCTCAAGCGCCGCAAAACCGACTTTGAGACCCGCAAAGAATTCCTCCAAACCGTTTGGTACGAAGCCAAGCGCGCAGGGCTCGACATTTCCCTCGTGCTCGGCCTGATTCAAGTGGAGAGCGCTTTCCGCAAACATGCCATCAGTGTGGTCGGCGCACGCGGCTACATGCAAATCATGCCCTTTTGGACGCGCGTGATCGGCGATGGTGATGCCAGCAAACTCTTTCATATGCAAACCAACATCCGCTTCGGCTGCGTGATCCTGCGCCATTATCTCGAGCGCGAACGCGGCGACACCTTCATGGCACTCGGCCGCTACAACGGCTCACGCGGCAAGGCTGAGTATCCGAACGCGGTGTACGCGGCGCAGAAAAATTGGCTTTGGCAAGACAAAGCTTGAATAAGAAGGTCCGTTTTGAATTCTGATTCCCCCAACACCCAATCACTAAGTCAACGCCTCGCCGAATTTGCTGACCAACTTCCTGAAGCAGGTTTGAGCGTGGGCGAGCTGGTCAAGCAACTCGGAAGAGAAGGGCTGCTGCTGCTGTGCATCGTGCTCAGTTTGCCGTTTTTGCTGCCGGTGTCGATTCCGGGAGTGAGCACGGTATTTGGCTTGCTGATTCTGTTTATCGGCATCTCCGAAACGCTGCGCATGCCGATTTGGTTGCCGGGCAAGGTGGCGGGCTACACGCTCACGCGCGAACGGCTGCGCGACATTTTGAAGCTGGGCGCGAACTGGGTGCAGCGCTTGGAAAAGCTCGCTCGCCCGCGCATGGCTTGGCTCACACAGCCCTCGATGGAGCGCTTCAATGGTGCGATGCTGGTCATGGCGGCGGCTCTCTTAATGATGCCGCTGGCCATCATCCCGTTTTCCAACACGCTGCCGGCGCTGGCCTGCATTTTTCTCGCGGTGGGTATGCTCGGGCGCGATGGCGTATGTATTTTGCTGGGTTGCTTTTTTAATGTAGCCTCGGCTTTGTATTTCGGCTTGATCTTCGTTTTGGGCGCAGCGGTTGTGCTGAAATACTTAGGGCCTTATTTGCCGAGTTGGGCAACGGGGTTCATGGGCTGATTTAGCCAGTAAAAGCACTGAAAGCTTAAGATTTTTCTAAGATAGCCAATAGGCTGCTGATCGCCTCGCGCTTTTGTTTTGCTGAACCTTCTGTCCATAGTTTTCGCGCGAGTTTTTCAAATTTGAGCTGTTGAGCAGTGACTACAGGTGCTGTGTCGCGCTCTATATCCAGCCAATTCTCTTCGAGTTTGAGAGCTTGCTCGATCAGCCGCGCAACCCGCGTGCCAATCGGACGGTAGCTCTTGATTTGGCTCAGCATCGAAGGAGAGACTTGGATTTGAGCCGCAAAAGCGGCATCTGTTCCAACGGGCCCTGATGCGCCGTCAGTTGAGGTGGCAATTCTGTCGTTGGCGAATTGGCGATAGAGCGCAAGCAGGTTGTTGCGCCTGATCAGGTGTGCTTTGGTTTCGGGGAGGGGCTGAGATGCCATGAAAGACCGATGCTGTTGATGGAAAACAACGAAATGTAAAGATTCTTTATATTTTAATGCCGGTGCATTGAAATCATCGTAAATTTAGTTTACATTACATCTTATCGAATTTCGGTTCAAACCATTTTTACTTGTCCTTATTTTCATTTGTTGATTTCCATCATGACCAACACATTCACTCTCAAGCAAAGCATGCGCAGCCAGCGCGGCTTGGCTTGCGCTCGTCTGTCGTTAGGTCAGCAAAACCAGTTGTGGCATACAGGCCATTCGCTGGCGATCTCTTTGCATGGTTTGCTCGCTCCAGCGGGCTATCCATTTGCTGGCAAAGATGAGATCAAGCATGTATCCGGGGGTATCGCCTAGGCGCGTACCACTTGCTCTAGAGCAAGCCCGGATGCAACCAGCTCGCCGGGTCTTTTTGTTTTGTCTTCGATTTTTCGGTGAAGTGCAGTGATCGC